>CAZOUJ010000048.1:0-9702 GCA_964582955.1 uncultured bacterium | reverse complement strand
CGAACTTGTTTGTGGAGCAGTTAGACCGTCTCCAGCCTTTTGGTGAAGGGAATCAGGAACCTCTATTTTCCATAGAAACTCCGGAATTACCGTTTACACTACTTAAGGAGAAACACGTCAAATGGCAAGTAAACGGAAATGTTGAAATTATAGGCTGGAACCGCGCAGAAACTTATGCAGAGAAACCACCTTCACAACTCGCAGTTAATTTGGGTTTTAACGAATTCCGAGGAAGACGCAAAATTCAACTGAATATTCAGGATTCCCGGGTATAAATTTGTGATAAACACACTAAAAATACTATGAGAGATCGTCATGGATGTTGCTGAATTTGACAAATTTGCAGATGAATACCATAACCTGCACCAAGAAAATATTCGGATTACCGGAGAAAACCCTGAGTATTTTGCAGAATATAAAATTCGTGACTTGAGACGAGTCGTCAATTCATTTGGAATTAATTCTGAAAATATACTTGATTTTGGAATGGGAATAGGTAACAGCACTCCATTTCTGTCAGAATATTTCCCAGATTCCAATTTACATGGTGTTGATGTATCTGAAAAATCTTTGGCAATAGCATCAGAACGCTATGAGTGTTTGGGAGATTTTTTGGTTTTCGACGGAAAAACTACTACATTTTCCGATGAAACATTTGATGTGGTGTTTTCGGCAGGAGTTTTCCACCATGTGCCATTCAGTGAGCATTTTGATTTGTTTTGTGAGGTTTGGCGTACATTAAAAAATGGAGGAATTTTTATGATTTATGAGCATAATCCATTCAACCCTCTTACATGTCACGCAGTAAACACTTGTCCGTTCGATGAGAATGCTGTTCTGTTGAAGCCTATCCGACTAAGACAGTTGTTCCAAGAAGCTGGTATGGAGTTTTTGATACAGGAGTATCGTGTTTTTTTCCCGTCTTTTTTGGCATTTCTTCGCCCTATAGAAAAAAATCTTGCATGGCTTCCCTTCGGAGGTCAGTATTTTGTAGTAGGTAAAAAAACATGAAATTATCAATCATAATTCCCTGCTACAACGAAGGGGAAGTACTACCTTTAACACTGGAGCGATTTAATGCTCTATCGCATGAATGGCTTGCCAGGGAGGACTGTACTGAAGTGGAGTTTGTTCTTGTTGATGATGGTTCACAGGATAAAACTCAGGAATTGCTGGTAGAAGCTTCAAAGTTAGAAAAACACTTCAAAATAATTCGTTTTTCGAGAAATTTTGGACATCAAGCGGCTTTGTTGGCAGGTTATGAATTGGCTCAAGGTGATGTCATAGTTTCTCTTGATGCAGATTTGCAAAATCCACCGGAACTGATTTCAGAGATGCTGGATAAAATTAATGAGGGAAATGATGTGGTTTCTGCAGTGAGAAAAGAGAGGAATACTGACTCATGGTTTAAGAGATTTACTGCAGTTGGCTTTTATCGACTGATGAAAGGATTGGGTGCTGAAATAATCCACAACCACGCTGATTTTCGCATGGTGACACGACGAGCACTCAACGCCTTCTTGCAATTCCATGAAAACAATTTATTTATTCGAGCCACTTTTCCCATTGTTGGATTTCCTTCTTGTACGATTGCTTATGATTGTGCAGACCGTGCCGCTGGTGAGACAAAATATCCTCTAAGAAAAATGTTTGAATTTGCGATAAACGGCATAACCTCATTCAGTGTTGTTCCTTTACGAATATGTTCCATGACCGGTCTATTTGTTTCCATAATAGCTTTGATTATGATGTTCTGGAGTTTAATTGCAAATACTTTTGGATTAACTGTTCCAGGCTGGACGTCCACAGTTGCACCTCTTTATTTTCTGGGTGGAATACAACTGCTATTTCTAGGTGTTGTCGGTGAGTATATAGGAAAAATTTATACTGAAGTAAAGAAAAGACCTCGTTATATAATCCAAGAAACAAAAAATATAGACTAGAACTGATGTTTTTTGATTTCATAAGTTCTGTTGTAAACATTGTGAGTAAATCTTGGAAAAAAGGTATTTTTTGGTTGTTACTGAGTCTTTTTATATGGTTGCTCGGAGTTGGGGGGCGTGACCTTTATGCATTACCAGGTCTGATTGGATTTATTTTATTATTTTTAGAAGTTCACCAAAATTACAAACTGTCTTTATCATTTAGTTTTGTATTTAACCCTTCGTTTATAATTCTTTATTATATAAGTGTCTCTATTGTCGTTTTGGCAACTACAATACTCAGTTTATATTCTTTTAGATGGAATATATGGGATGTAGGTAGTTACAGCAGTTCTATTTTCAATCTATCAGAAGGATTAAATTTTAATTCATACCTCCAACTTCCGGCAAGTCACGATCATTTCACACCATCATTAGCCATTTTTGTTCCACTTTATTGGTTATATCCTTCAGTCCATTGGCTAACAGTCGCTAAAGCGTTATCTTATTTATCTGTTCCAGTAGTTGTTTACTGGTGGTTAAAAGATAAAACAGACAAAAAAAGTTGCCTAGTATTGAGTTCTGTATTTGGTTTTTGGTTGTTGCTTTTATACAAGCCGGCAGTCAACAGTCGTTTATTTGAATTTTCACCATCATCTCTTGTCCCTCCTTTCATTATCCTGGCGTTTGCCATGATGGAAAAACGGCGTTGGCTATTTTTTGCAATTTCAATGATTTTCTTGCTTGGACTGAAAGAGCACATGGGTATTGTTTTAATAGGATTTGGTTTATATAAAATATTCCAGAAAGACTATAGTACAGGCGCACTATTATCAGGACTAGGGTTTTTAATTTCTTACACTATGATTTTTCAGGTCATGCCCTACTTTCGTGACTACCAACCCTTTATTAATACCCAGATTGATCCATTTCATAATATTCAAGGAAAGTTGATTTATTTGGTTAAACTAAATTGGCCACTGGGTTTTTTGCCTTTGATTTTTTGGCGCTATGGTATTCTAGCTGCTCCGGCAATCGGCGTAAATTTAATTTCCGGGAGAGACTCCATGTTCAGTTCGTCATTTCATCATGATGATATATCTTCAATCTTGTTGTTAATGACTTGCGTCATGGTTGTTCTTGAAAAACGAGATTCTTTTTTGCACTGGTTAAAATGTCGTTGGAGCAAATATGCTTTAGTTTTTTGGATTTTTGGGATTATGTTATTTTTACCAACGAGTCCTGTAAGAAAGCTCAAGGACGCTATCCCAGAAAAATTACATTGGGTGTTACTTCAAGAAGTTAAGGCCATTGACATTGAAAAGCCTGCGGCCTCTTTAGCAGTGCAATCCACAATCGGCCCCCATTTCCACCGGACATCAATTTCAATGATGACTCAGTCCGCAGAAAAATGTGTACCTCCGAAGGTAAATGGTTTGCCAGTAGATATAATTTTATTATCACCTGATGTAGGACACTTCATGATCAATGATTTTGAAAAATGTATCGAATCACTTGAAGCTAATCCATTATACAATCGCACAAAATCATTTCAACATCTCTTTGTTTTTGAACTTTCAGCCAACTAAAGCTTTGTTGCAGAAGATAAACATTATCATTTTTAGATTCGTTATTATTCCTATCTTGTTATGGGGATTGTTATCAATTCCAGAGCTTTATTATGCATCCAATTATTCAGAGATTTTGAAGGAGTTCAATAAGTCATTTATTAATCATAACTTTCAGTTTGTATTTATCTTGATTGGTGGATTAGCTTGGATTAATTATTTCTTCAAAAATGCATCTCGATTTATATTCCCTTTGATATTATTTGTTTTATTCATGATCAGATTTATTGAAATTGGTCTGAAACAAACTTTTCAAATTAGTTTTTCTCCTATTGTATTTCGTAGTACAAGCTTCGATTCAATGTTAATTGCATTTAATTTATTTGGAATGGAATTATTGATAATTAGCCTGATTGGGGTTTTGGGAAGTATCGCAGTTTATTTCCTCATGGATAAAGGTTTCCATAAATCAAAAACTTCTATTATTACAATAGTACTTTTCTTCCTCTTAGCAGTACGATCTACTTACATACTTTACAATGAACGATACTATGCATTTGAAAATATACCTTCCTATCTGTTGGTCAAAGAGTTACTTGAATTCCAAGACAGCTTAAAACAAAGACGTATCACAATTAGCGATGTTGAGGCACAAAATCTCAATAAAATTGGCATAGGTCCTCAATTACCAGACTTGTCTGTCCTTAACACTTACGTTCAAAAGAGAAACATAGCTATATTGTATCTTGAATCTTTTAACACCAACTATACGAAAAAAGGAGGTTCCCATTTCAAAGATTTGACGCCAAACATTGATTTTTTTATTGAGAAATCCGTACTTTTCCCAAATTATTTTAATGCAGTTACTCCCACACATAACAGTATGTTTTCCAGTTGGTGTGGAATTTTTCCGGAGTTACATGACAATTATGTACGTGAAAATCCAGATTACACAAAATATTTAACTTGTTTTTCGGATATTTTGAACAGTTTGGGGTACACCCAAAAGTTCTTTTTCGGTCATGGGTCTTGGTATGCTGGAATTACTTTATTTCTCAAAAATCACTCTTATGAGCAAGTTACTGAACTTAGCGATATTGAGAAAGAATTTCCTGAATGGAAAAATGATAAGCACGTATGGGGTATTCAAGATACCGATTTGTCTCGATATGTGATCAGACAAGTTGAGCAGCTTGAAAATAACCAACCCTTTAATTTAGGTGTGTTTTTTATCAACACTCATCCTCCTTTTTTCGTAGCACCTGATTGTCCAAAATATATGTTAGACAATCTGCATTTACAGTCTATTCATTGTCCAGATTGTCCAAAAGATATGCCAGACAATCTGCATTTACAGTCTATTCATTGTGTTGATCATGCTTTTGGGATGGTATTACGAACTCTTAAAAAAAGAGGGTTGATGGAAAATACGGTCGTAGTTGTGGTTGGAGATACGCCAGGAAAAGATCTTGAAAAAGGACAATTTTTGCCATACAACAAAACTTTGTTGTCGATTTATTCACCAGATTTGAAACCAGGAATCAATGAAACTTTTTCATACTCGCCAGATTTAGGACCCACTATTCTGGAAGCAATGGGGATCCCGGTTCCTCAGATACAATCTGGACATTCAATTCTTTCATCTCGAATGGATTTTACCATCTTGGTAGCACCTGAATTTTCAGTTGTGGATGGCGAATACCGTAATGGAGGGAGGTGTAGTTTTGAAGAGATGGAAATGCAAAAAATAGGAATTATTCAGGATAATGTAACAGATTGTGAAAGACGTAGAATTTTTCAGTATCTTCATCAATGGTTACAAAGCCAGAATTCTAAACACACTCTAACAATGGACTGAAAAAGTTTGTATTTTTAAAAGAATTTTGTAGGAAGGTTATGGTTTTTTTAAAAGAAGTAATGGAGTATGTCAAACGAGTATTGTTAATTAAATTTGAACATGTAAATAAAATTTTATAAAAAAGGACTGAAATAGAAACTTCAGTTAGCTCTTTCCACCATAATTGATACACAAGGATAGAATATAATTTATTTGTTGATGTTGTAGGTTTAATATTTTAAAGGAGTTTCTTCTGTCTATGTCAAATATAATTCCAATGTGCAGCTATACTGTGAATAATAATTGCCCATGATTTTAAATAATAAAGGCGTAAGGTTAAGTAAATGAGGAATCAATACATATATATAATAAACTTTTAATGTTCTATAAAAAAAGGATTTTTTGGATAATAGCCTTAATCTCAGGTTTATCTATTCAGTTTAACTGGTTGTCTCAAGCCACACTCTTGGCAGAAATAAGCAAATTCGAAGCAATATCCCGAATTGTTCTAGGGCCTATTATGGTTTGGTTTTTGATGAAAGGATTAGATTACTTGATTAATATATTGGTGAGAAACGTCGAATCATTGAGTCATGAATTGTTTCAGGAAATGTACCCCAAAGGATATTGGGTTTTCACCATAAGTGTACTTGGTATGTTTGGAGTACGGTTCCCTCCAACCAACGTCATTATCATTCTATTTCTTTTCAGTATTTGGGTTGTCTGGAGCCTTTATCAATCCGTAGAAAAAAGATATCAGGAGATCTTTTTTTCATCAAATGAATGGCTAGTTTTCCTGTTCTTTTTTTCTGGTTTCTCAGCGTTGATATATCAAGTTGTCTGGCAAAGAATGCTGTTTACTTTCTTTGGAGTTAATATTGAATCAGTCACTCTGATTGTGATTATTTTTATGTTTGGGTTGGGGGTTGGAGCATTAATTGGAGGATTAGTTTCAAAAATTTTTCTAAACCATTTACCAAAAATATTTTTATTTGTAGAAATTGGAATTGGTGTTTTTGGTGTATTCAGTGGGATGTTAATAGATTGGATTGGAGTCGAAACCACAAATTATTCCCAGTTGGAGATGATACTTACAGTCTATACATTTCTTGCTTTTCCAACACTTTGCATGGGAATGACACTGCCGATACTCGTTGAATATCTGGAAAGAAATATGAAGAATGTAGGGAAATCTGTTGGAACTCTGTACAGCATCAATACTTTCGGAAGTGCTGTTGCATGCATCATCACTGCAGAAATATATTTTGTCTTCTTTGGTCAGACTATTTCTTTATTGATAGCAGCTTTCTTCAACTTTCTTATTGGTTATTTAGTTTATTTATTTACACAAAGCCACTTAAATTCTACTGCATGAGATTCATTACATTTCTTTTACTTTCATCAGCAACTGGGTTCCTTGCACTAGCCCAGGAAATCATCTGGGTGCGTATCATGATGTATTATACTGGAGGAGGACCAGAGGTGTTTGCATATGTCCTTGGTTCCTATCTTACGGGTATAGCTATTGGTTCATGGTGGACCAGAAAATTGTGCAGCCAAAAAATTGGGAGTATTCTAATTTCAAGGATGCTCTTTTTATCCTGTATTGTTTTTTATTTATCAATTGGATCGATTTCTTATTTTCACACTCTGTTTACAGGACCTATCATATATATCTTGGTAATATTAGTAACTGTTTTTTCTGGGACTATTTTCCCATTACTTGCACATTTCGGTATTAAAACTGAACAAGTTGGCCAGCGTCTTTCCTGGATTTATCTTGCCAATATTATTGGTGCAACTGTTGGTACAGGGATCACTGGTTTTTATTTAATGGAAAATCACTCTATCACCCAGATCATTGTTTTCGTTTTTACTGCAGGCTTAATCCTCTCTTTATTCCTTTTTTTGTTCAACCAAGGATCAAAACAACTGCTTGGATATATTGTTATTACAGGGCTCATTTTTATATTTGTTCAGCAATGGCATAATACAATTTTTGCAAATTTTCTCGAAAAGGTTCACTACAAAAAAGATTATGTACTGAAAGGGAATTACAAATTTTACAATGAAAATCGTAGTGGTATCATAGCTACCCATTATAATAAAGAAATAGGGTGTGATGTTATATATGGAGGTGGGGTATATGACAGCTGCTTCAATGTAAACCCTGACGGTCCTAATGGGATTAATCGAGTCTATGCAATTGTGAAATTACACCCCTCCCCAAAAAAAGTTCTAGTTATTGGCCTCAGTAGTGGTTCATGGGTACGTGCTTTAACCTATTCCAATTTATTTGAGAAGATAGATGTTGTAGAAATAAATCATGGTTATCTTGATTTAATCAAACATTATTCGGAACAGTCAAAAATATTTAAAGATTCAAGAGTCACTATACATATTGATGACGGTAGGCGTTGGCTTAACCGAAACAAGGAAAAATACGATTTTATTTTAATGAATACAACTTTTCATTGGAGAAGTTATATAACAAATCTAGTATCAAGTGATTTTTTAAAAATCATCAAACTCCATCTGGAACCCGGTGGTGTAGTCTATTACAACACGACAGGTTCAGATGATATTGTTTATACTGCTGCAACCATTTTTAAACATGTAGTAAAATTTTCTAGTTTTGTGGCTGCCAGTGATAGATCATTTACTGTGGATCCTGTAATTTCAAAATCATTTGCATCTACTTTTTTGAATGGAGATAAACCGGTTCTGAATGGGACTAAAGCAATAAAAAATATCCTAAGTAATCCTCTTCCCGACATCCGGGAACAGATTCTCTCTCGATATGATTTGATTGAAATCACAGATGATAATATGGCAGTTGAATATAAACATAAGGTAAAGCATTATTTTAACCCGGAAATGAGTTGGGAAAAAATGTTTAAATGGTTATTTTGAATTTTTCTGCAGTCTTACCACAATTTTTCCTATTAAAAACTGACAATTCCTTAAAACATAAAGGTTTAAAGATTCACACTGCAGATTCTGATTTCTTTATTTTAAATCAAAATTTTATAATAATATGAGATTATCCTCTAGGAGGTAAAAAATATGAAACAAAAAAAAGCATTGATAACAGGTATTACCGGGCAGGATGGTAGTTACCTTGCTGAACATCTACTATCCTTAGGTTACGAAGTGCATGGTATTGTACGCCGAGTTGCGCTGGAAGATCCAACTCATCATTTATGGCGACTCTTGCCGATTGCAGATCGTTTAAATTTGCATTCCGGAACTTTGGAGAGCTTTCCTGCGCTTTACAAAATATTTAGGGATGTCCAGCCGGATGAATGCTACCATCTTGCAGCACAGAGCTTTGTCTCAATTTCGTTTGAAGACGAATTTTCAACGATGCAAACCAACATAAACGGAACACACTTTTTACTTGCTGCTCTCAAAGATTCGTGTCCGGAATGCCGATTCTACTTTGCCGGCTCATCAGAAATGTTTGGCAAAGTCGAGGAAACTCCACAAAGTGAAACCACCAGATTCCATCCCCGCTCAGTCTACGGCATCACCAAAGTGGCTGGTTTTGAATTAACACGAAATTACCGTGAAGCCTACGATCTGTTCACATGTACAGGAATACTGTTCAATCATGAGTCTCCCAGGAGAGGCTTTGAGTTTGTCACTCGAAAAATTTCTTCCACTGCAGCCAGGATCAAATTGGGAATGGAAACAGAATTACGGCTTGGAAACATCGATGCGCAAAGAGATTGGGGCTTTTCCGGAGAGTATGTGAAGATGATGCACACAATGCTGCAACAGGAAAATCCGGATGACTTTGTGATCGGTACTGGAAAAACCCACACAGTTCGGGAGTTTTTGCAAATTGTTTTTGAAGAACTAAATCTGAATTTTGAAGACCACCTTGTCATTGATCCACGTTTTTTTCGACCGGCAGAAGTAGAAATTTTAGTGGCCGATCCTGCAAAAGCACGGGATAAATTAGCTTGGAACCCAAAAGTAACTTTTGAAGAACTGGCACTCAGCATGGTTAGGCATGACTATGACAATCTAAAAAAAGGGAAATAATGACTGTGACATTAGGCCCCCTATGTTATTGAAATATTTTTAATTCGCTCATGTCGGTCACCCAGTTTCTTTTGGACTAACGCAGTGAAAACGATTACATTCCTCTTATTTCCTCTCATAAAACTTGAACTCACAGGTAAGTCTTTCTACTATCAAACTTATATTTAAAGAAAACGCATTGTCATTGATGGGTTCTGATCATGACTGTATTTTCAACACTCTCTTTTGAAATAGAGGCAAAGTGATTGCCGAGACATTTTCTGCTACAGTCTTAGGAATTGACGCCTATTTAATTGAGGTTGAGGTTGATGTTTCAGTTGGAATG
>CAZOUJ010000047.1:2477-10132 GCA_964582955.1 uncultured bacterium | reverse complement strand
CTTGTGAACATTGACGGTGTAACAATCTTAGATTCAATAACTTTTGGTGAACAGTCAGACGATATTTCTTACGGAAGAGTTTTTGATGGGAGCAGTGAGTGGAATTTTCTCAGCCCAACCCCTGGAAGCACGAACAGTTTGTCGGGGATGGAAGTTTCTGTTTCACATAATGAGGGGTGGAACCTGGTAGGGCTCCCTTTGTACACTGACAATACATTTTATCAATATATATTCCCAGAATCTGTATCAGGGACCTTATACGGTTTTGATGGGACCTATATTTTTGAGGAATTACTTACAGAGGGGAACGGATACTGGTTACGATTCAATAATGCTGGGAGCACCACTATAAATGGCACTCCAATCAATGAACTTACCATCAGTTTAAACGAAAACTGGAACCTTATTTCTGGACTTTCTGAGAATGTATCTGTTTACACCATTTCTGATCCAGATGGTATCATTGTAAATGGCACTCTGTATGGATATAATGGAGCATATGTTTCAAGCATAGAACTTATGGTAGGAGAAGGCTATTGGCTTAGAGCCCACGAACCTGGTGAGATTACCCTGACGAGTGGAGCACTAGCGAAAACATCATCAATAGATTTTAACCTTAAAGGTAAAGCAAACAGCCTAACTATCAATGGTACAGAACTATATTTTGGATTAGAACTTTCTGAAAGAGAAAAACTAAGCTATAGCCTGCCTCCCAAGCCACCTGTCCCTACTTTTGACGTTCGTTTTAAGGATGATATGAGACTAGTGAATGATTATGGAGAAATAGAGGTCATGAATACAACTGAGACTCTTACCATTCTTTATGACATTCAAATTAATGCCGGTGATCAGTATAAATGGGTGCTCAACTCAGATAATGGTGAGGACCACATTCTTGAAAACACCGGAGAGCTCGTAGTACCTTCATTAGACAAATTCATTTTGAAGAGAGAGTCAGCATTGCCGGAGACATTTTCCCTTTATCAGAACTATCCTAACCCGTTCAATCCTACTACGACAATACGCTATGATTTACCGGAAATAGCTTTTGTTACACTTACGATCTATGATATGCTTGGGCGGGAGATCGTCCAGCTGGTGAGCACCACTCAGGAGGCAGGGTTTAAGTTAGTTAAATGGGGTGGGTCAGACAGTATGGGCAGACCAGTGAGTGCAGGGGTATACCTCTACCAGATACGTGCTGGTGAGTTTGTTCAGACAAGGAAGATGGTGCTGTTGAAGTAATAATTATTTATCAACTGTTTAAACGACCCATAAAAAATAATTTAATCTTTTGAGAGCATTCACACATCGTATGTCCATTCTGTTCATTTTTATACCGATCCTCCTGTGTGGTATGATTCAAGTTGAACAACGGACTGAAGAGAGAATGATCATAAGTTTCACGCAGGATGCTCTATCTTACGATCTTCAAACAGATGAAAACAATTTGGGAGGAATTGTTGTAATAGACAGCATGTCTGAGAATGGATATATGCTCAGAACATTTTCATCTATCATTGAAAAAGGGGAAAAATTGTTCACTGACCATGAGATAATTATCAAACAGTCGGTCGTAGTTCAAAATATAACAGAAAAGATAGGAACCGCAGAATTTTCCTCCAATATCTGGAACACTCTTTTCTTTAGACCTGTTTTCAATCTCTCAGAATCAATGGTCATGAGAGAGATAATTATTTCTACTGTATCAGTGGTTCCGTATCGATATAATCAATCTCTGGATGAGCTTGAGATAATTACAGATCTTGAGATACACTGCTATTATGGGAACGAGATTGAACCCTTTGACCTTTCGCTTAAGCGGAGCAGGTCATTTGAAAATATTTATCGAGATATTATACTCAATTTTACAGAGGATACACGGGATGTTGAATATCAGGACCCTGCGATTCTTTATATTTGCGGAGGTAGTATTATTGATAATACGAGTTTCCATGATCTCATAGAATGGAGAAAACGACAGGGATTCACGGTGTACACTGCTTCCACAGGAGAAACCGGATCTTCATCCTCATCCATTAAGAATTATATTTATAATGCTTATACAAATTTTGATCCGAAGCCTGAGTATGTAGCTTTGGTTGGTGAGGCATATGGTAGTTATACTGTCTCTTCCTTTTATGAATGCTGGATTCTTGATATATGGGGTGACCCATGTGAAGGTGACCAGCCCTATGGAGAATTAGTGGGAGATGACCTGTTTCCAGAAGTTATTGTAGGCAGGATATCTATCAGGTCATCCAATGAAATGAATGTGATTTCCAATAAAATTATTAATTATGAAAAAGCAACATATTTGAACGATATTTCGGGATATTATGAGAGAGCTGCACTTATCGCAGATGCCAGTGTATCAGGGCAATCCACTATCATTACGACTTATTATGTGGAACAGGTACTTGACCACTATGGTTTCGAAGATATAATGATAAAAACATCCGGTTCAGGATATGATAACTGGATGGAAGACCAACTGGAAGATGGTGTTCTTTTTTTTCAGTACCGGGGGTTCAATGGTGCCAGCGGATTTGATAATAACAGTATAAACTATACAAACAATGGGCACATGCTTCCCTTTGCATCTATATTGACATGCAATACAGGTGGGTTTGCTGAAGATAATACCAGTCTATCAGAAGCCTTCCTCCGTGCGGGTTCTGTATCAAATCCTAAGGGAGGGATAGCTGCTGTGGGCACGGCCACGGGTAACACACACACAATATTCAACAATATTATTTGTATGGGTATGATCAGCGGTCTTTTTAATAAAGATCTTCAAACAGCTGGACAGGCACTGGTAAACGGAAAACTGGAGATGCTGAACACCTATCCCACAAATCCGTACAATTGGATATCTGCATTTTCTCAGTGGAACAGCCTTATGGGGGATCCGGCTACTCGTATATGGACAGATACCCCTAAAATAATGACACTAGACTTTCCCAATGAGATATCTTTCGGAACAAAATACCTTGATGTGACAGTGCATAATGATAACGGGTTACCATTAGAAAATACCAGGATAACCCTTATCAAGGAAGGTGATCAGATATTTCAGACAAAATTGACAGATGAGAACGGTTTTGCGAGGTTTTCTTTTGATTATACAAATGATGGTATTATGGATATTATAGCAATCAAGAAGAATTATAAACCTGTAGAGGGTACCATAAATATTATCACCGGAGATGTCTCCATTAACTGTGAAAATCCTGAGGATATTATCTTTACGTATGGAGATGATGAACCAAACCCGGGAGACACACTATATTTTTCTGTTCCCCTTAAAAATTACGGTACAAGCTCAGCTTTTGAAGTGTCAGCATTATTGGAAAGTACCAATCCAAACATCTCGATTGAGAGTGTTGCCTCCTTTTACGGAACTATCGAACCGGGTCAAGAAATATACGGAACAGATTTTAGTATGAACCTTTTGCCATCCATTCAAGACGGTGAATATTGCGGATTGAAAATTACAATTACAGATAATTCATCAGCTCAATGGACTTCTGTACTTGATCTGGATGTCAGGGGCACACGCATCCATATCATGGACGTTTCAGGTTCCTACGATACCATTGAGCCGGGAATTGTTAATGAGATCAATATTGATCTCATTAATATGGGCAGAACTTCTACCGCTGATACTCTGGCAGGCATACTACAATCCAACAGTCCACTTGTACAGGTTTTAGATAACGAATCTTATTGGAGCACCATCGATCCGGGATACTCTTCAATATCATCCACAGCCTTCACTGTTTTACCTTCGGAAGAGCTTATAGGTGGCACAGTGATTCAAATGGAACTTTCCCTCACTGGAAATGATGGGTTTCAACTTACTTTACCCATTATGTTAACCATAGGTGAAATATTGGTTGAAGAACCCACCGGACCTGACAGCTATGGGTATTATATCTACGATTCACAGGATGAGTATGAACTTGCGCAAGAATATAATTGGATTGAAATCTCTGATATTGGTAACAATCTCAATATCAATGATCCGGGAAACGGGAGAGGGTACTGCAGTGAAGAAGATGATATGATTTGTGATAGTGACGAGGATTGTGATCCACCAGGATGGCAGAATTATGGTGACTGTGAATTTACCGAAACCACTAAAACAGTGAGCCTACCGTTCTTATTCAGATTCTATGGAGACGATTATTCACATATAAGTATTTCCTCAAACGGTTGGATTTCTTTCGGAGAAACTGAGATCGCTTCCTTCCGAAATTACGCCATTCCCGGGCCCGGTGGTCCATCTCCAATGCTGGCTGTTTTTTGGGATGATCACCGCACCACTGGTGGGGGAGAAATCTATACTTATTATGATGATGAGAGTGGTGCTTTTATCATTCAGTGGGACGATATAGATACATATTTTAATGGGTCAGACAATACATTTCAGGCGATACTTTATAATTCATCTGTTCCACCGAACAATGATTCTGAGATAAAACTACAGTATAAAGAATTCAATAATACATCCGTTGGAAGTTTCTCGGGTTATACACCTATTCATGGTGGGTTTTGCACCATCGGTATTGAAGATAAAACAGGTGGAAAAGGTCTCCAATATACATTCAATAATAATTATCCAGTTTCAGGTCGTACGCTTGGAGATGATATGGCTCTATTTATTACCACCCTATCTCCCCAGTCTAATCCTTTTCCAAGTCTGTATTATGAGCCTTCTGCTATCTCAGAAATTCTTCAACCTGGAGAAACTATTGAGCAGACTGTGACTATTGAAAATTCAGGGGATCCAGGATCCCTCCTAAGTTATTCCGTTATAAAGGAATACCCTAATCAGGGCACACCATATGAAGTAACGGGTGGAGGGCCGGATGATTACGGATATTTTTGGACCGACTCAAGGTTGGACACAAATATTCAATATAACTGGGTGAATATTCCGCAGGAAAATCTCGTTGAGTTTGAGCACAACGATCAAGCATCAGGGCCTTACGATTTAGGGTTTGCTTTTCCATTTTACGGGGTTCATTATGACCAGTGTATCATTAATCCAAATGGATGGATTGGATTTGGTGATGATTTTGATGGTTGGAACAATGGGAATATTCCAGAAACGGGCGCGCCCAGACCGGCGGTTTTTGCATATTGGGACGACTTAAATCCCGTTAATAATTCAAATGAAAATGGTGTAGGTCAGGTATTCTATCATCAAAATCCTGATTCCTTTATTGTCTGGTTTAATGATGTGATACACTATCCCGGGAATTATAATGGTGCATACGATTTTCAGGTGATTCTCACCCGCTCCGGTGCAATTACAGTTAACTATCAAACAATGGACGGAGCTATTGAGTCTGGAACCATAGGAATACAGGACCATACCGGAACCCATGGTTTGCTTGTTGCTTATAATCAAAATTTTGTAGAAAATGGAATGAGTCTCAATATGAAATATAATTTCTTTGACTGGTTTTACATGGACCTGCAACTGGAAAATATATCGGGGTCTCTATCTGCAGGAGATGGCCTTGGATTCATGACGAGTATTAATACCGAATCGTTAACCTATGGTGATCATAATATGTCTCTTGTAATTCATACTAATATTTATGCCGCAACAATACCTGTAACTGTTAGCATTACTGAAGATGAAAATAATATATCACATGATGTTATGTTTAATTCTGGGTGGAATATTGTGGGACTACCTTCACTAGTGGAGAATAACAATTATGATATTGTATTTCCACAGGCAAATAACAACACTCTTTTTTACTATGATGGTGCGTACATGCTAGACAGTACGTTGACACTTGGTAATGGATATTGGCTCCGATTCTCAAGCACAGGTTCAGCCACTATAACGGGACTTCCTGTAAATGAACTTACTCTAGACCTTGAGGCTGGCTGGAACCTGATATCAGGTCTTTCAGAAGAGTTTAACATAAATGCATCCGTAGATCCCGAAAACATTATCGTTCCAGGGGCAATGTATAGTTTTGAAGGAACATATCAAAACTCATCTCAATTATTACCTGGGAAAGGATACTGGCTTCGAGCATCTGATGATGGACAAATAACACTGAATATTGAAGCGGCACAAAGAACCTCAAATATAAATCACAGCTTAATAGGGAAAGCAAATACCCTCACTATAAATGGGATGGACCTGTATTTTGGAATTGAATTGTCCGATGAGAACAAACTAAACTATAGTCTACCTCCGAAACCTCCGGCAGGTGCATTTGATGTACGATTTAATGATGGTTGGAGATTTGTAAAAGAGTATGGAGAAGTAGAAGTAATGCCGATCGGTGAGACTCTTACCATTAAATATGACATTATACTCAATGCTGGGGAGGGCCTCAACTGGGCGCTAAAAGCTACAAGCGGTGAAGAGTATATTTTAAAAGGCATGGGTGAGATTACAACCCCAACAGCAGAAAGATTCATATTGTCAAAAAAGCCTTCACTACCCACTTCATTTATGCTGTATCAGAACTTTCCTAATCCATTCAATCCCATTACAACTTTAAAGTATGACCTACCAGAAGACAACTTTGTAATGCTAACTGTTTATGACATGTTAGGCAGGGTGGTAGTCCAGTTAGTTAATACCACTCAAGATGCAGGATTCAAGTTAGTCCAATGGGACGGGTCAGACAGTATGGGCAGAACTGTGAGTGCAGGGGTTTATCTATACCAGATACGTGCTGGTAAGTTTGTAAAGACCAGAAAGATGGTATTGTTGAAGTGAGACATAGATAGAATAAATAAAGGGAAGGAACGATCTTATCACTATTCTTCTCTCTAGAAATGACGTGAATTAACTGATCAATAATATTTTTATAGAACATGAAACAGGCAAAATATTTTTTATTTATCATTTTCTGTTACAGTTATTTTGGATATTCTCAAGAGATATTGATCAATGAATTTTTAGCATCAAATGTGATTATCTATCCAGAAATGTATGATTTTGATGACTACACTGATTGGATAGAACTGCATAATCCAGGTGTAACGTCATATAGTTTAGATGGTTTTTTTTTAACGGACGATTTTTCCGATCCGTTAAAGTGGAAAATTCCGGATGGAACGTTAATTGAGTCTGAAGGATATTTAATTATCTGGGCGGACGATTATGATGATAGCCCAGGCGCAACTTATATGAGACCCTACTGGCCATGGGATGATTTTACAACCCGCCATTACCATACAAATTTTAAATTAAGTAAATCTGGGGAACAAATTGGTTTGTTTCAGGGTGAACAAACTGAGAGCTATACTTTAATTGAGGAGGGATCATTGTGGAAATATCTGGACAACGGTTCTGGTCAGGCCCAAGAGTGGACCCATATTGAATTTGACGATAATTCTTGGAGTGCAGGAAATGCAGAACTTGGGTATGGCGATGGTGATGAAGAAACGGTGGTGAGTTATGGTCCAGACGAAGATAATAAATTTATCACCACATATTTCCGACATAATTTTAATGTAAATGATTCTAATGTTATTCAGACTCTAATAATCAGATTGAAAAGGGATGATGGTGCAATTATTTATCTGAATGGAAATGAAGCTTTAAGAGCCAACATGCCTGAAGGGACAATATCCTATGACACCTATGCCAGTTCAGTAGTGAGCGGGTC
>CAZOUJ010000047.1:0-2467 GCA_964582955.1 uncultured bacterium | reverse complement strand
GTCCGATGAAGATACATTCTTTGAATGGACAATTTCTGCAAATGAAATTACAGATGGACAGAATGTTGTTGCTGTGGAATTACATCAGGTGAGTGAGTCAAGCTCGGACATCAGTTTTGACCTTGAACTTATCGGGGTCGGATATACCAATATTGAACTGGTTGACTCAGTCTCTTTTGGAGGCCAGGTAACAGATGTGTCCTGTGGAAGGAGCATGGAAGACAACGGCTGGTATTATTTTGGCGAACCAACACCTGGCAGTTCTAACACCTCCGCGTCAACATCCATTACAGATATTTCTGAATTGGTTTCAACATCTTTGGGAAGCGGATTTTACAGTGGTTCTCAACTTGTTGAACTTTCTACCGCTACAGGATCAGGACAAATATTTTATACCCTCGATGGATCCAGACCTGGGAGCAATACGAGTGTTTATACGGGTCCGATATCCATAGAGGGTACTACAGTTCTGAAAGCCCGTTTCATAGAAGATGGTAAGCTCCCGGGTGAAATAATGATTACCACCTATTTCATTGATGAACAGAATTTTGTGCCAACCATATCCCTTGTGGCTGAACCGGAAACACTTTGGGATGAGGATATTGGAATTTATGAGAATGAGTATAAGCAAAGAGAAATTCCGGTCACCATCCAATATTTCACTCCAGAAACTGACCATGGATTTACAGCCAATGCAGGTGCCAGGTTGGGCGGTCTTAATATCTGGACCAAGCCCCAGAAACCATTTACGATTTATACGCGAAATCGATTTGGCCAGGATTTTATTCACTACCAATTATTTGAAAATAAGCAGATAGCTAATTTTTCCAGAATTGTATTCCGTAATGGCGGGGATGACTGGGATGAAACATAGATCAGGGATCCTATGACCGAAAGTCTGGCTATGGGCATGATGGATTGTGGATATATGGCATATATACCCTCTGCACTTTTTTTGAATGGAGTATACTGGGGTATACATAACATACGGGAGAAATTTGATTCTCATTATTTTTTCGAAAACTTCAATGTTGATCCAAATAATATTGATCAACTGGAATACACGTCTACGCCATCTGGGACACAATTGCAGGTCATCGAAGGGAGCATGGACCACTACGATACAATGATCGATTATATTGTCAATAACAATTTGAATGACCCTACCATCTATAATCAGATACAGCAATGGATGAATGTGGATAGCTTTATCGATCATCTTGTCATGATCCTATATTGTGCAAATACCAGCTGGGGACACAACAGGGAATGGTGGCGATCCCGTGAGGAAGATGGAAAATGGCAGTGGCTGATCGTTGACATTGACAGGGGATTCAACGTAAGTAATAGTTATACCAATCTTCTCGATAACCTAATGGATGATTATGAGCTCTTTCAATATTTACTAAACAGCCAGTTCTTTCAAGATAGATTCATTCAAAGGGCTGCTGCACACCTAAGTAATACGTTTCTTCCTGATAGAGTTGATGCTATTGTAGATAGTTTAAGCAGCAAAATATCCGCAGAGATGCCCCGCCATATAAATCGTTGGGACGATGAAGGAGGTATATCTTCAATGAGTGACTGGGTAAATGAGTTGGATGACATAAAACAATTTTCAGAAAACAGGAATAATATCGTTCAAAATCAATTTATCAATGAGTTGAACCTGGATGGCACGGTACAAGTGACGATGATCGTTGAACCTCCGGGCTCGGGCAGGCTATCCATTAATGATGTTCCCGTAATTCATGAGGACGGGGAAGGAACCTACTTTAAGAATAGATCCATATCTATACTTGCACAGTCTTTACCGGGCTATCAATTTATAGAGTGGGCAGGAGTTTCAGACTCATTGCGTATAGATTACAATTGTATTACCGACAGTTTGTTTACAGCTGTTTTTCAATTATCTGAAGAAATAATTCTTCCTGATGTGATCACAGAAAATACACTGCTTACCGATGAGCAGACCTATGCAGTCGTACAAAACCTAGTCATATCTTCAGGGGTGGTACTCACGATAAGCGAAAATGTTGAGATCAGGATGCCTGAAGCGGGAAATATTATAGTGGAAGGTCAGATTATTATCAATGGAACTGAAGAGAGCCCGGTGCAAATCATTCCCCATAGTTCTATTGGAGATAATCGCTGGGGTTCAATTTGTTTTATTAATGACGCGGATACCTCAATTATTTCTCATCTGAGATTAACCGGCGCATCTACCGGTGCGGATCCGATGGTACATCACGGGGCAATATCCAGCATGAATTCTCATGTTGTTTTAGATCATATTGAGATTGAAAATGTTGAGTTCCCCATCTATACAGAGGGTGGTTCCGTCATTTTAAAGAACAGCTCAATAGCATGTGATTTTATTTGTGATTTTATCAATGTTAAAGGAGGAGATGCGCTGATTGAAAACTGTATATTTTATGGGTCTGATGCACAGGATACTGACGCCATT
>CAZOUJ010000046.1:0-10232 GCA_964582955.1 uncultured bacterium | reverse complement strand
GCTCCAAATGCTATAAATTGATATCCCCTGACCAACTATGCGACACTCAACACACTACCGCCCCACATCGATAAAGCAAAAATCCCCGTCGATATACGGGGTTTTCTGAGGAACTCGCCTGTTGTGGGCACTACTGGACTTGAACCAGTGACTTCTGCCTTGTAAGGGCAGCGCTCTGACCAACTGAGCTAAGCGCCCAAAATTATTTCTTTATTATTTTTTTCTTTGCTTTGGATTTTGTGGATTTTTTCTTCTTTTTCCCATTTACTTTCGGAATGGCAATATCAATCACATCCATGATTTCCTTGGCAAAATGGAAAGTTAAATCCTTTTTTATATGTTCTGGAATTTCTTCTAAATCTTTTTCATTATGAGCGGGTAGTATCAAGGTTTTTATCCCAGATCGATGTGCAGCAGTCACTTTTTCCTTTACTCCACCAATGGGGAGTACATTACCACGAAGAGTTATTTCCCCAGTCATAGCAACTTTATCTTGAACAGAGTGACCTGTCATTAGGGAAACGATTGAAGTAAACATTCCAACACCTGCAGAAGGACCGTCTTTGGGTATCGCCCCGGCAGGGACATGAACATGAACATCGGTCTTTTCATGGAAATCTTCAGGAATATTTAAAATATCAGTGTGGGATCGAACATATGTTAAGGCAGCCGTTGCGGATTCCTTCATCACATCGCCCAATTGTCCAGTAAGTGTCAGATTTCCTTTCCCTTTCATTTTGGATGATTCAATAAATAAAATATCGCCGCCCGCTGCTGTCCATGCAAGACCGGTCACAACTCCGGGCTTTGTAGCCCGTTCTGCAATTTCCGAATAAAATCGGGGAGCACCTAGATATTCACCAACTTTCTTTTTGTTGACCTTAGTTTTCTTAGTTTTCTTTTCGATTTTACCACGGGCTACTTTCCGTAACACATTGGCAATTTCCCGTTCAAGATTTCTCACTCCTGCTTCCCTTGTATAGGATTCTATGAGTTCTTTTATCGCACTTGGATCTATCGACACATCTTTTTTCCCTAATCCGTTCTCATCAATCTGTTTTGGGACTAAATGATGTTGGGCGATCTTCAGTTTCTCATCCTGAATGTACCCAGAAAATTCTAGGATTTCCATCCTGTCTCTCAGTGCAGGCGGAATTGCATCCTTGTAATTAGCTGTCGAAATGAACATAACGTTACTCAAGTCAAAATCTACTTCCAGATAATGATCATTAAAAGCATGGTTTTGTTCAGGGTCCAAAACTTCCAGCATGGCTGAAGAGGGGTCACCCCTGAAATCGGAACCGAGTTTGTCAATTTCATCAAGCATAAATACAGGGTTATTAGTTCCTGCTTTTTTCATGGACTGGATGCTCCTCCCTGGAAGAGCGCCAATATAGGTTCGGCGATGTCCTCTAATTTCTGCTTCATCTCTTACACCGCCTAAGGAAATACGGACAAATTTTCTACCCATAGCACGAGCGATGGATTTTCCCAATGACGTCTTTCCAACACCTGGTGGGCCCGCAAAACAAAGAATAGGTCCTTTCACAGACTTTTTCGGATCTTTTTTCTGCTTTAATCTTCTAACAGCCAAATATTCTAATATTCTCTCTTTGACCTTTTCCAAACCATAGTGGTCTTCATCTAGTATTTTCTGAGCCTTACTTATCTTAATCTGATCCTCAGTTGATACGGACCAGGGCAGATCAACCAGCCAGTCAATGTAAGTTCTTGCAACAGAATATTCAGGAGACTGAGTTGGAATTTTTTCCAACCGATTTAATTCTTTCAGAGCAACTTTTTCAGCATCTTTATCCATTTTAGTTTTTCTGATTTTTTCTTCCAATTCTGTCAGTTCAACAGATCCCTCATCCTCTCCCAATTCTTTTTTTATTGCTTTTAATTGTTCTCTGAGATAATACTCCCGCTGAGATTTTGCTATTTCATCTTGAACCTCGCTTTGAATTTCTTCTCCCAATTTTATTCTTTCAATTTCTTTAGATAAAACTGAGTTTGCTTCTTCCACACGTTTTTTAATATCCATCTCTTCCAAAATGGTCTGTTTTTCAGAATTGGAAAGTGTCAGCAGGGAAATTGCTCTATCTGCTAGACGATTTGGTTTCTGTATATTAGATAACATTCCAGAATGTTCTTCTGTAAGATTGGGTGCAACCTGGATTAATTCCTTAAAGGTGCTCCGGAGGTTCTTTACCATTGCATCTATTTCAAGGTCATCTTTTGGTTTTTTTTCTTCCACCCGCTGGACAGTTGCCCTGTAATATGGTTCTGTTTCAATAAAAGATAATAATTTCACCCTGTCCACTCCCTGAACGATGGCTGATTTGCTGTTATCGGGCATTTCAAAGACTTTCAATACCATAGCAAGAGTACCGAAGGCATATAAGTCTTCAGGCTTTGGATTTTCTATAGAGCCATCTTCCTGAGCAACTACAACAATATATTTATTTTTTTTATCTAAATTATCAATGAGTTTTAATGATTTTTCTCGTCCTACGTATATAGGTATAACTTGCTGAGGAAACAAAACGGTGTTCCGTAACGGCATTACCGAGTATACTTCAACATTAAGATCATCTTTGTCAGTTATTTCTATTTCATTTTTTTTATCTTTAGTCATTTTAACCTTTCTTTTTTCAATAACTTTATATAATCAAAGAATATACCATTGTTCAAAACTTGAATCCTTGTCATTTAAAGAAAATTATATCTGTATATATGGCAGATATAAAATTATTCTGGGTTAAATACATAAACGTAAGGGGATTTCCAGAAAAAATTAGTAGACGACATTCTATCAATTATTATGTAAGATAAACTATTTTACTCTGGTGGTTCATTCTTGTAAGGATATATCGAAGTTTTACCAACATCAATAAATAATCTTGCCTGTTCATCAGCATGATAAGAACTTCTCACCAATGGTCCGGATTCTATTATCTTAAATCCAAGTTCAAGTCCTTTTTTATGATAAAATTTAAATTCTTCAGGATCAACATATCTTTCGACAGTAAGGTGATTTTTCGTAGGTTGAAGATATTGTCCAATAGTAAAGATCTCTGCTCCAATTTCAGCAACTTCCTCCATAGTATTTACCACTTCTTCTTTTGTTTCTCCCAGACCCACCATCATACCAGTTTTTGTCCGTAAACCAAATCTGACTGATTTTTTTAATACTGAAAGACTTCTCTGCCAATTTGCCTGACTTCGTACACTGCGACTGATTCGCTCAGCACACTCCACATTATGACTGAATATATCAGGATGAGCATCAAATACCTTGTTCAGAGCAATATCTGACCCTTTAAAATCGGGGGTCAGTACTTCTATTGTACATTCGGGCACTTCCATCCTGACCTGTTTAACAGTTTTTGCCCAAATTCCGGAACCGTAGTCGCCCTTTAGATCATCTCTGTCTACAGATGTAATCACAACATGCCTAAGATTCATTTGCTTCACAGCTTGTGCCACACGGACAGATTCCATGGGATCATTCCAGGTGGGTTTCCCAGTTTTCACAGAACAAAAACCGCATGCTCTGGTACATATATCTCCTAAAATCATGATCGTTGCAGTACGACGTTCCCAGCATTCGTAGATATTTGGACATCGAGCTTCTTCACAAACCGTGTGGAGATTATTTGTCTGAACAACATTGTTTACAAAAACAAAGTTACGACCCATTTTTAGGCGTACTTTTGGTTTTCCTCTTTGAAGAGACTGGACTTTTGGTGTTGTCTGATTCATAAATTAATTATAACAATTGATTCAGGTTCATTGTTTCAAGATTATTTCTGACTGTATCAATAAATTTACTTCCTCCGGCTCCATCTATTAACCTGTGATCAAAGCCCAACGAAAGATTCATCATACTTCTGATTCCAATGGAATCTCCTTTTGTGCTCTCAATAACTACCGGTTGTTTTTTAACGGCCCCAACACCAAGAATCCCAACATTAGGTTGATTGATAATTGGAGTGCCCATGGTGACGTTAAATACACCATAATTTGTAATGGAAAATGTAGAACCCTGAAGTTCATCAGGCAATAAGCGTTTTCCTCGCGCTCTGATAGCTACATCATAAACTTTTCTACACATCCCAAGAAAATTTAACTCCTCACAATTTGATATCACTGGAACCATGAGCCCATTGTTTAATGCTACAGCGATACCAATATTAATATGCTTATGATAAATAATTGATGACCCATCAATGGAGGCATTCATTTCTGGGAATAAATGGAGAGCTTGTACCACTGCAGATAAAATAAAGGGTGTGTAGGTTAGTTTAAATCCTTCACGTTCTTTGAAGGAAGTCTCAAATTGTTTTAGATAATTTGAGACTTCGGTCATATTAACATCTGTTATCACATATACATGGGCGGATGTATCTAGACTTTCTCTCATGTGATCCGCAATCAATTTTCTCATGTGATCCATTTCTACTGAATTTTCCATTATTATTTTTTCAGTTTCCTTTACAGGTTTTGTTTTTTGTTTTTTCCCTATAAAAGAAAGAATATCTTTTTTGGTGACACGACCGCCCCTTCCATTTCCATCAATTGATTCTAAAATGGATTGTGAGATACCTTCTTCCCGTGCGATTTTAAGTACAACAGGAGTAAAGAACTTTTTTCTCCCAGTATAATTCTCATCTCCCTCAAATATTTCAACTATTTTTAGCGTTTCAACTATTTCAAGTAGGGGTTCTTCGTCATCAGTAGTTTCATCTATTGTTTTTTCAATTATTTGTCCCTCTGATTTCTCCTCAGTTTCAATCCGTGCTATCACTTTTCCTACTTCAATGATATCGTTTGGTTCAGCCAAGAGTTCGATGATGATACCTCTATGGGCAGATGGGATTTCGGAGTCAACCTTGTCTGTCCCGATTTCCAACAGGATCTCATCTTTTTCTATTGCCTCTCCGGTATTTTTTCTCCATTCAAGAATAGTTCCCTCCGTGATTGACTCACCCATTTTTGGCATAACAACATCAATGATCATACTAATATTCCAATAATTCTTTTAAAGATTTAATGATATCATCTGTCTGAGGAAGAATTTCTTCCTCCAAATACCAATTATATGGCACAGGACAATCGTGTGCAGAAACCCGTATTACAGGACCATCTAACCATTCAAAATATTTATCTGAAATTAATGCGGATATTTCTGCACCAGGACCGTTGGTTAGATTATCTTCATAAACGACTAAAACTTTACCCGTTTTTTTAATAGAATTTTCGATTGGTATCATATCTAAAGGATACAATGTTCTTAGATCAATAATTTCAATTACTCCCTGAGACAAATTTAGTTGACCGCAGGCATCCAAGGATTTCTGAACCATGGCTCCCCAGCAAATAATGGTTAATTGATTTCCTTGCTGAACGATCCGTGCCTTTCCAAATGGCAGGAGGTAATCTGAATTTGGTTCTGCTGCAGTTGCAAATCCCTGGCGATATAATCCCTTATGTTCCAGAAACAAAACAGGGTCATTCATTCTGCATGCCATTTTTAACAATCCCTTGGCATCATCAGCTGTAGATGGATAGGCAATATAAATCCCTGGTAAATGCAAGAAAAAACCATCAATGGATTGACTGTGGCACAATGCCCCATGTATATATCCCCCAACAGGGACACGTATTACCATTGGGCAGCTCCATTCATTGTTTGACCTGTACCGCATGGTAGCAACCTCATTCCGAATTTGCATCATGGCAGTCCAGATATAGTCCCCAAACTGAATTTCTACTACTGGTTTATAGCCTGCACAGGCCATCCCGACTGCAGTTCCTATGATAGATGATTCAGCCAGCGGTGAATTAAACACTCTTTGTTTCCCAAACCTATCTGACAATCCTTTGGTAGCTGTAAATACTCCTCCTTTTGGATCTGCAATATCCTGACCGTAAATGACCATTTTCTCATTATGCTCCATTTCTTCCTTCAGAGCATGATTTATCGCATCAACAATTACAACCTTATTGCCATTTTTGTTTGATTTTTTATATTCATTTAAATTTGAATTAGTTGAATATATATGTTCAAATGCAGTATTTTTTTCCGGATGATCCTGTTCTTCTGCCCATTCCGCATTATCATTAATTTCAGCATGTACTTTATTTTTTATTTCTTCAAACTGTTCTGCAGTGATGATTGCTGCATCAATACAGATATTTTCAAAATTTATAATGGGATCTTTTTTACAGTCCTCTTCCAATTCTTCTTTAGAACGATATTTTCTCTGGTCATCTGAAGAAGAATGAGAGAGGAGTCGCACTACATGTGAGATGATTACTGCAGGGCCTTTTAGTTTTCGACATCGTTCTGAAGCTTCCTTGAATGCCAAATAAGATTCGAAAAAATCTGTACCGTTAGTATCGTAACGGGCAAGGTTCTGGTATCCTGATACCATGGAATAAACAGATGATCCGGCTGTCTGTTCCTGTTTATGTACACTTATAGCATAATCATTATCTTCTATATGGAATATAACAGGTAGTTTTTCTATGCTTGCCCAATTCAATGCTTCATGAAAATCACCTTCGCTGGTGGATCCCTCACCACTGGAAACATATACAATGGATTTGTTCTTTTCCCATTTACAGGTCATCCCGCACCCCACGGCCTGTAGAAATTGAGTACCTGTTGGACTTGATTGACTGACGATTCTCAAATTTTTATGACCATAATGTTGAGGCATTTGCCTGCCGCCAGAATTAGGATCATCTTTCCTTGCAAGGAAACATAGTAATTGTTCTTTTGGTGTCATTCCAACTCCCAGGCAAAAAGCTGCATCTCTGTAATAAGGATATGCCCAGTCTTCTCCCGGTCTCATAACTTCTGCAGCAGCCAGCTGTGCTGCTTCGTGACCAGAGCATCCAATGTGGAAAAAACTTTTCCCCTGCTTCAGCATGGTAAGCATTTTCTCATCCAAGGTCCTTGCAGTGACCATCTTTTCATAAATGGATATAAGATCCTTTTTTATAAAGCCATGAAATCTACCCATTAGATTTCCATTTCTTTCAGTTGAAAAACATCTAAAAAAACAGCAGAAAGAGTTGATTTTATTTTACTCATATTCTGTTTTTCACCCAAAATATGTTTCATAGATGTGATACCATAATCAAAAATCCCGCAAGGGATAATGCTGTCATAGTAAGCTAGATCTGTATTAACATTCAACGCAAAACCATGCATTGTAACCCATCTGGAAATACGTACACCTAAAGCAGCAATTTTTTCATCTTCCACCCAGACACCGGTTAGGCCATCCTTTCTATCTGCTGAAATACCAAACTTATCTAAAGACCGAATAATCACTTCTTCTAAGGTACGCATATACCAACTGATGCTCATTTTATAGTTGTGTAAATCCATAATAGGATAGCCTACAATCTGTCCCGGTCCATGAAATGTGATATCTCCACCTCTTTCAATATGAAACAATTTTACATTCTCAGGATAATTTTGTAGAAGATGATTTTCATCAGAGTTTTTTCCAAATGTATAAACCGGTTCATGCTCAACCAACAATAATGTGTCATCAATATTATTTTCTATTCTTTGAAGTTGTAATTCTTTTTGTAATTCCCAAGTGCGTTTATAGGGAGAATTTCCTAAATCTTGAACTTGTAGCATCATTGATGCACTCCTTGTCCCATGGCATCCAGAGCTGCTTCCATTACAGCCTCCGATAGAGTGGGATGAGCATGAACAGTCGTGGCTAATTCGTTCCAAGTAGATTCTAAAGCTTTTGCCAAACCAAGTTCAGCGATCATTTCGGTTGCTTCATATCCGATTATATGGGCACCCAATAATTCACCATACTTGTTATCAAACACAAGTTTAACGAATCCATCAATATTACCGGTTGCCATGGCTTTACCACTGGCTATAAAATCAAATTTACCGATTTTTACTTCGTGACCTTTTTCCTTGGCCATGCTTTCTGTAAGACCAATGGATGCCACTTGTGGTTGACAATAGGTACAACTTGGAATATTGTTATAGTCTACAGGAACTGCTTTTTGACCGGCAGCATGTTCTGCAGCCACATGCCCTTGAGCGGAGGCCACATGTGCTAACCAAGGGGGACCTGTAACATCGCCAATAGCATAAATATTTGAAATTGAGGTTTGATTAAATTCATTTATAGTAATTGAACCTGCATCCACTGCAACTCCAATATCCTCAAGCCCAATATTTTCTATATTACCGGTTACTCCTACAGCTACCAAAGCAATATTTCCTTCAATCACTTCAGTATTTCCTTTCTTTTCCAGATGTATTTTAACTTTTGATTTTAAGGAATCAATCTTTGAGACTTTTGAATTTGTATGAATTTTGATTCCAGCCTTTTTAAAATTCCTCTGTAATTCTTTGGATATTTCCTCATCCTCTACTGGTAATATTTTAGGGAGCATTTCTACGAGATGGACCTCAGTCCCATATTCATTAAAAAAATAGGCAAATTCAACCCCAATTGCTCCAGAACCGATAATGACCATCTTTTCAGGAATTTTATTCAGGATCATTGCCTCTTTGGAAGAAATAATTTTTTCACCATCTAGTTCCATTCCTGGAAATGTAGAAGGTCGGCATCCGGTGGCTAAAATGATCTTTTTTGCTTCAACCATATTTTTATTAGCACCTTTTGTTATTTCAATAGATGTGAGTGAAGTCAGTTTCCCTTCTCCTTCAATATGTGTGATTTTATTTTTTTTCATCAAAAACGCAATACCTTTTGATAATTGATTCGCAATCTGACGACTTCTATTAATAGTGGTTTCAAAATCAACTGTATATTCAGGAATATTTATTCCGTACCGCTCTGCATTCTTGATATAATAAAATATTTCAGCGTTTTTAAGTAATGCCTTTGTGGGTATACATCCCCAGTTCAGACAGACACCGCCCAATCGATCTTTATCAATAATCGCAGTATTCAATCCCAATTGTGCTGCCCTTATAGCAGCTACATATCCACCAGGGCCTGCCCCAAGAACAGCTAGGTCATATCTTTCCAAACTATTACCTAAAACTGTTTCATATCAATAATGCTCAAAAATTCATTTCTTGTTTCTGCTGAATCCCGGAATTGTCCCACCATTGATGATGTGGTGGCAAAACTGTTTTGTTTTTGTACTCCCCGCATCTGCATGCATAAGTGTCTTCCTTCCATAACTACACCTACACCAATAGGGGTCAGAATATCCATGAGAGTTTCAGCGATCTGACTGGTGAGACGTTCCTGGACCTGAAGTCGTTGCGAAAAAGCATCTACGATTCTAGGAATTTTTGATAATCCAATGATACGCCTATTAGGTAAATAACCCACATGGCAGCGTCCAAAAAAAGGAATCATATGGTGTTCACACATAGAAAAAAATTCGATATCTCGCACCACAACCATTTCACTGCAATCTTCTTTAAAGATAGCATCATTAATGATATCCGGAATATTTACATTGTAACCCTGAGAAAAGAAATCCCAGGCTTTCGCGACCCGGGAGGGTGTTTTTATTAGGCCTTTTCTTTTCGGATTTTCGCCGATTTCTTCTAATAATGAGCGGGTTAACTTTTTGATTTGTTCATGATTTTTCATAGGATAATCCTTCTTGATACGGAGCAATATCAATTTTCCCTTTTAAAAAATAAATTACTGCGTAAATAATTGGGGTATCTAAAAATGCCATCAGCATTTTGAAAATCCATCCATCAATAATAGCTGACAGTATTTGGTTTGTATCCCAAACGCCAACAAAGAGTATGGAGATTACTAAAGTTGTATCAATTAATTGTGAAGCTATTGTTGAACCATTATTTCTTAGCCAAAGATGTTTGCCATTTGTTAATTTTTTCCAAAAGTGAAAAACCCTTACATCAATAAACTGTGCAATTAAATACGCTATCATAGATGCTGTAATAAGTCTCCAGGCATTTTGGAAGACTGCATTGTAAGTAAAATCATCAACAATTGAATTTGGAATAGAATTGAATTGTGCTC
Source organism: uncultured bacterium (assembly GCA_964582955.1). Classification (GTDB taxonomy): domain Bacteria; phylum Fidelibacterota; class Marinisomatia; order Marinisomatales; family AB-629-J13; genus AB-629-J13. The sequence continues at coordinate 198 of CAZOUJ010000046.1, read as the reverse complement.
CAAGCCATAGAAACGATAACACAAATATCGATGCGACAAATCCCGAGAATACGATTAAATTAGCTTTTTTTTGACCATAAATTTCTGATATTAAATCTGTAACTAAAAAAGTTAATGGGTAAGGTAGGATTCCAGCAGATACAATAAAAACTTTAAAACCTAAATTAACAGTTACAAACTTATTTGCTATTAGATTAC
>CAZOUJ010000045.1:0-10289 GCA_964582955.1 uncultured bacterium | reverse complement strand
CTGGGGCGTAGGGACTCGAACCCCAACTGCCGGGACCAAAACCCGGTGTCCTACCGTTAGACGACGCCCCAAAATATTTAGCTGTCTACGCTAATTATTTTCAGCAATATAGTTAGGCAGCATTGGAAGGAGATGTAACAACTGTGTGGTAGGTCGAATTAAAATGTAACTTTGCTGAGCTAGCAAAAGATTCATTATTAAAAATTCCATACACAGTCGAGCCGCTTCCCGACAAACTGGCATATACAGCACCTAAACCAATTAATGCTGTTTTTATTTTGCCAATTTCTGGATATGCTGGAAAAACTATTTTTTCAAAATCATTTTTAAATATCTCTTCAGGAAAAATATTTTCCTGAAAAAGGCTGGGAAAATTAGGAGATTTGTCTACATAGTCCAACCTTTTTTTTACCATGCCATAAGCCCAAGATGTGTCGATATGTATATCCGGAATTACTAATAAAACTGCTCCACGAACTGGAGATGGAAAAATCGCAAGCTTGTCTCCTATCCCTTCCCCTCGTTGGGTTCCACCCTTTATAAAAAATGAAACATCCGCTCCTAGGCTTAGGGCAATAGATTTCATCTGCGATTCAGATAAATTTAATTTATAAATAGAATTCAATCCTTTTATGATACCTGCGGCGTTCGATGATCCGCCACCCAAGCCTGCACCAGGAGGAATTTGTTTTTCAAGTTTTATATCCACACCTTTAATAACCGGAAAATGCTCCTTCATTTTTATCCATGTCTGAACACATAAGTTGGTGTCATCATTTTTAAGCCACTCCGCATTAGATGAAAATCGGCATTTTTTATCCGCTTTACTAATTCTTAATTCATCACCAAATTTTAACTCTTGAAATACCGTTGAAATATTGTGATAACCGTCTTTTCTCTTGTTTAAGATTCTGAGACCAATATTTATCTTGGCCCCTGTTTTTAATTTTAAGTGCGAGTCGATATTTTTTTTAGTAGAGCTGTTGCTTGTGATGCCCACCCTATTTCTTTCCCTATAAATCCTAAATGGTCTGTGGTTGTTGCTTTAACAGAGGTTTGGCTTTCTGATACTTGTAGTGCTTGCGATAATTTCGTTTTTATTTGGGGAATAAATTCAAAAATTTTTGGGTTCTGTAGTATGACAATTGTATCAATATTTTCAATATTCCATCCAGAATGCATTATTTTTTTAACACAATCTTTTAAAAAATGTGTGCTAGAAACATTTTCCCATTTATCATCAGTGCTTGGAAAATATCTACCAATATCTCCTAGCCCTGCTGCTCCCAATAGTGCATCTACAATAGCATGAATCAAGGCATCTCCATCTGAATGTCCTTGAGAGCCAAAAGGGGAGGGAATAACAATACCACCAATAATTAAAGGAATGTCTTTTTTTAATTGATGTACATCCATTCCGATTCCGATTCGCATGCTGTCTGGAGCCTTCATAGGTTAGCCTTAGAAGATATTGTGCTCATAATTGCTTCGGCTTGTCTCCAATCCTTTCTGGTTGTAATTTTGATGTTTCGATTGCTACCCTCAATAATTCCTATAGAATATCCCATTTTTTCCATTATCATAGCTTCATCTGTTCCAACAATATTTTTCTTTTGAGCTGATAATAATGCTTTGTTCAGTTCCTTTTTTTTAAACGTCTGTGGTGTTTGAGCTAACCAAATTTTATTTCTGTCGAGTGTTTTTTGCACTCTACTGCCGTGTGTGACAAGTTTTACCGTATCTGTTGCCTTGATAGCTGCAACAACTCCATCAAAATTTACACAGGCTAGAATTGTTGATTCAATAAGATCAACGGAGACAAACGGCCTTGCTCCATCATGTATGCACACTATATTACAGGATTGAGACACTCTCTTTAAGCCCTTATAAACAGAATCCTGCCTGTGGGGACCTCCAGAAACTGCTATTACATTTTTATCGTTTTGGAAAGAGTATATGGTTTTTTTTATAGTACTTAGACTCTTCTGGGGGACAACCAGAATAATCTCTCTAATTTCCTTTGATTGAAGAAATGGTGTGAGTGTGTGAATAAAAAGAGGGGTTTTACCTAACAGTTTAAATTGTTTTGTTTCTCCAAAACGTATTCCATATCCCGCTGCCGGAATGATTGCCGCTGTAGGCATGGATATAGCCTGTTAAATAACTAACATGGCATCACCATAGCTTAAAAAGCTATAACCTCTTTTTTTTGCTTGACCATAAGCTTTTTTTATGAGACCAACATCAGCAAAGGCAGAAACCATCATGATAAGAGTGCTCTTGGGTAGATGTAGATTAGTGATAATACCATCAATCATCCTAAATTTATAGGGCGGATAAATAAATTTATCCGTCCACCCACGTTTCGGTGTAACCTGAAACCCTGATACTGCAACCGTTTCCAGTGCCCGAACGCAGGAGGTCCCCACAGCAAAAACTTTTCGACGTTTCTTTTTCGTTTCATTTATAGCTAAAGCAGTCTTGGGTGGAACCTCAAAATATTCCGAATCCATTTGATGGCGATTTAAATCCTCAACTTGAATAGTTCTGAAGGTTCCCAACCCAATGTGGAGAGTAATATAATTATATTTTATCCCTCGCCTTTCTAGTTTTCCCAACAGACTTTTTGTAAAATGGAGCCCTGCAGTTGGCGCTGCCACTGCCCCCCGTTCCTGGGCAAATACGGTTTGGTATCGAGTTTTATCCTTGGCCTCTGCAGGTCTTTTTATGTAAGGAGGTAGTGGGGAATTTCCAATTTTTTCTATAACATCGTATATAGGACTGTTCCCGTGCTCAAACCGTATAACTCTGCCACCAGATATGGTGTTATCAATTACATCACAATATATTTTTGACGTAAACATAAGTTTATTCCCAATTCTAACTTTTCTAGCAGGTCGTACCATTGCTTCCCAAAGTTTGTTTTCCAATTCTCTTAAAAGAAAAACTTCAACACGAGCATCTGTTTTGTCTTTGATTGCAAACAGGCGTGCTGGAAAAACTCTTGTATTATTCAATAAAATCAAGTCATTTTTACTCATATAGTCCGTAATATTATAAAACAACCTGTGTTCTATCTTTCCTGTGTCCTTATGTACAACTAAAAGCTTGGATTTATCTCTTCGTGTTGATGGATATTGTGCAATATATTTTTTTGGCAGTGGATAATCGAAATCACTTAGTTTATATTTTATTTTTTTATCAATCATTAAAAAGTCCTCTTTGATATTTTTGTTCATGCCCTAATAGTTTAAAAGCCTTTTTCTGCGCTATTCTTCCCCGAGGGGTTCGTTGAATAAAGCCTTCTTTAATTAAATATGGTTCATACACATCTTCTACGGTAGTTACATCTTCACTTACTGCTACAGCAAGAGAGCTTACACCAACGGGCCCGCCATTAAAGTTCTCCACTAATGCCTCTAATATTCTGCGGTCCATGTCATCCAATCCTGTTTCATCAATCCCCATCCCATCAAGGGATGACTTTGCCACAACTTGTGAAATAATTCCATTAGCTTTTATCTCAGCAAAATCCCGTGTGCGACGTAAAATCCGATTCGCAATCCTTGGAGTGCCTCGTGAACGTTTAGCAATTTCCGTTGTACCATCATCATCTATTTCAACACCCAATATATCAGCGGAACGGTTGATGATATGAAATAATTCATCGGGCTCATAATAATCTACTCTCAAAACCACACCAAACCTATCCCTAAGTGGTGAAGTCAAATTTCCTAAGCGAGTTGTTGCTCCAGTTAGTGTAAATTGTTCAATGTTCAGTTGAACACTTCTAGCATTGGGACCTTTGTCGATCATGATGTCAATCTTATAGTCTTCCATTGCAGAATAAAGATACTCTTCCACTACGCTATTTAGACGATGAATTTCATCAATAAAAAAAACATCTCTTTTTTGAAGGTTTGTCAACATTCCTGCCAGATCTCCAGCTCTTTCCATTACAGGTCCAGATGTCGGCTTTATATTGACATTTAGCTCTCTGGAAATTATGTTCGCTAAAGTAGTTTTACCCAAACCGGGAGGACCAAATAATAAAACATGATCTAGGGCTTCACCTCTTTTGTTGGCAGCCTCAATATAAAGTTTTAAACTGTCAACATTATCTTTCTGACCAATAAATTCATCAAAATGAGACGGTCTTAACGATCTTTCAATGGCAATATCTTCTTCTAATGGAGCAGGGTCGATAAGTGGTAGGTCAGACATTACAACAATATAAAGTATAAATTAGGCATTTTTAAAATCGCTCAAGCTACACATTTGGCTAAGGATATATCAAGAACGGAATATGTATGAAATAAGTTTTTATGCATCCTTTATCCTTCTATTACTTTTCTTAAAAACTGTCCAGTGTGTGAATCTTTTTTATACAATAAATCCTCCGGGGTTCCTGAAAAAATAATATCTCCTCCGGCATCTCCTCCTTCAGGCCCTAAGTCAATAATCCAATCTGCACATTTAATTACTTCCAGATTATGTTCAATAACAACAACTGTGTTCCCACGGTCAACCAACCTCTGTAGTACGTTTAATAGCATACGAATATCATCGAAATGTAGGCCGGTGGTAGGTTCATCTAAAATATAAAGTGTGCTGTCATTGCTCACTCTTGAAAGTTCAGAGGCAAGTTTGACCCGTTGGGCCTCACCCCCTGAAAGTGTTGTTGCTTGTTGGCCCAATCGAATGTATCCTAAGCCCACTTCAAATAAAGTGCTGAGTTTTTTTGTAATGGATGGAATGTTTTTAAAAAATTCAAGAGCTTCTTCAACACACATACTTAAAATATCCGCTATCGTTTTCCCTTTATACTTTACTTCTAGGGTTTCTCTATTATATCGACTGCCCTTACATGTTTCACAGGTTATATAAACATCAGGAAGAAAATTCATTTCGATTTTGATAATTCCATCCCCTTCACACTCTCCGCATCGTCCTCCTTTAACATTGAAAGAAAACCGACCCGGTTTGTACCCCCTGAGCTTGGATTCTGGAAGTTGAGTGAATAAATCACGAATAAATGTAAAGACTCCCGTATATGTGGCTGGATTAGATCGAGGTGTCCTTCCTATAGGTTTTTGATCAATGTTTACTGCCTTGTCCAAATGTTCCAACCCTTGAATCTCAGTAAATAAAAGCGGGGTTTTCCGAGAACCATGGAGTTCTTTTGCCAATATAGGGTATAGTGTTTCATTGACAAGGGTGCTTTTTCCACTTCCCGATACTCCTGAAACCAAAATAAACTTTCCTAAAGGAAACATCACATCAATGGATCTTAAATTGTTCCCAGATGCTCCGAAAAGAATTAGTTTTTTTCCTTTTGTCTCTCGCCTGATTTTAGGAATCTGAATGCGTTTCTTCCCAGTTAAATATTTCCCAGTGAGGGACTTTCTAGATTTTAAAATTTTTTCCGGTTCCCCTGCAAAAACAACTTCTCCTCCATGTTCTCCCGCTCCTGGGCCTAAATCAACCAAAAAATCTGCTGCTTCCATTGTTTCCTTATCATGTTCTACAACTAAAATCGTGTTTCCTAAATCACGAAGTTTTTTTAAAGTGTTCAACAACCTTTTGTTGTCTCTGGGGTGAAGCCCAATTGACGGTTCATCCAAAATATAAAGAACACCCATCAATTGAGAACCTATTTGGGTTGCCAGGCGAATACGTTGAGCTTCACCTCCTGAAAGTGTAGAAGCAGAACGATCAAGGGTTAAATAACCCAATCCTACATCATATAAAAATTTTAATCTTTCCTTTATTTCTTTCAAAATCTCTTGACTAATCATACGGTCCATTGTTTCTAATTTCAGTTGTTGAATAAATTTTAATGCATGGTTAATGGACATGCGTGAAAAATCTCCAAGATTTATTTTCCCTACCGTTACCGAAAGACTCTCTTTTTTTAGTCTGGCACCCTTGCAAACTGAACAGGGGCGCATGCTCATGAATTGTTCAATCCAATCCCGGATTCCGCCTGATTTTGTCTGGTTATAGCGTCTCATCAAATTTGGGATAACACCTTCCCATTTCCCAGTGTATGTTCCTGACCAGCGTTTTGACTCATACTTCATTTTCATCTTCTGAACACCTGTTCCAAATAACATTACCTTTCTTACATCTGAATCCAAGTATTTCCATGGCGTGGTGAAATTAAAATGATAGTGATGTGAAAGGCTTTTCAGTATACTCCCGTACCAGTTCCCTCTGGGCTGTACCCCTAACGGAACAATTGTTCCTTGTATTATGGATTTTGTTTTATCTGGGACCACAAGCTCAGGGTTAACCTCCATATGTGAACCAATACCATCACAGTGTACACAAGCACCAAACGGTGAATTAAAGGAAAACATTCTCGGTGTAAGTTCTGCCATGGATACCCCACAATGAGGACAAGAAAAATGTTCGCTGAATAAGTGGTCCTTATCGGGAAGTTCATTTACAATAATTAATCCAGATCCAATTTTTAATGCCAACTCCACGGATTCTGTTAAACGTTCTTCACACCCCTTTTCTATTATAAGTCTATCTATCACAACCTCTATGGTGTGTTTTTTGTTTTTACTTAGCTTTGGGATATTGTTTAATAAAAAAACCTCTCTGTCAACCCTGGCACGCAAAAATCCTTCCTTTTTTATTTCTTCAAATGCACCTTTGTGTTCTCCCTTTCTTCCGCTTACAATCGGTGCAAGTATATAAAATTTTGTCCCAATTTTAAATTCTTTTACAGCATCCACAATCTGCTGAACACTCTGTTTCTGAACAGGCCTATTACATTTCCAACAATGTGGTTTGCCAATGTGGGCAAACAACAGACGAAGATAATCGTGTATTTCTGTTACAGTTCCTACAGTGGAGCGAGGATTCTTTGCTGTGGATCTTTGTTCTATAGATATTGCAGGAGAAAGTCCTTCAATCGTATCCATTTCTGGTTTTTCCATAAGTCCGATAAACTGTCTAGCATAAGAGGACAGGGATTCCACATATCTCCGTTGTCCTTCTGCATAAATGGTATCAAATGCCAGTGAAGATTTTCCAGAACCAGAGAGTCCTGTAATAACAGTAAGCTGGTCTCTTGGAATATCTAGGTCAATATTCTTCAGATTGTGTTTCCGAGCTCCCCGGATGATAATTTTTTTTAGTGCGGTTTTACTCATTTAATACGGCATTATAAAAAATGGACAGTCGTTAATTTACCTATTTTTACAACTTTTTAGCAAAACGGAATTTCTTTTCTACGTACCACTAACCCTGTGTATTTTTTCTTCACAACTTTTTGCAGTTTATAAAATAGTGAATTCGCTTAAAAACCATATTCTTATTGCCATGCCTCACTTATCCGATCCTTGTTTTGGTAAATCTGTTGTCCTTTTGTGTGATCATACCACAGATGGTGCTATGGGAATTGTCGTAAATCGTCCCATATCCGATCCGGAACTAAAAAAATTGTTTTCTGAAATTTATCCTGAGGGAAGAAATCTTTTAAAAAAGAATTCAGCAGTTTATTTTGGGGGTCCTGTAATGATTGAAAGAGGTATCGTTCTGCATACTCCAGAGATCTCTGCAAAAGGAACCATAAATGTTTCAAATGATTTTGCATTGACAGCACATAAGGAAATATTGTATAACATCGATGAAAACACCTCCTCTTTACAGTTTAAATTGGCAATCGGACATGCCGGTTGGACCAAGGGACAGCTTGAACATGAAATTGAGAATGGGGACTGGCTTATTCAGAACACAACCAGAGATTTTATATTTAACACGCCGGATGAACTCATGTGGAATCAGGCGGCTCTTTCTTTTGGGATAAGCCCTTCCGAATTCTCAGGGCATGGTGGGTTGGCTTAAATTCACCCACAATTTACTAGATAAGCCTTTTCAACTATCCAAAACACATGTAGTAGCTAAAAACAAGAAGCTACATAAAACAGAAAAAATCATCCCCATCTAAATTTGTCTAAGTTTACACTTCAAGACCATAACCATAACTTAAAACTAAATCTCATACATGAATTTTTCTGGGGGTTTGGGATGGCATTTCATACGGTTTATGCGGTAATCCCCTTGTTTCTTCGTGAACTTGGAGCACCGAGCGGTATTGCAGTTTCCGTAGGAGGGCTTTTTTCATTTTTAATTGCGGCGCCTCAGCTAATCTCCGCCATTCTGGGGCGAAATATTCGTAACCTTAAATTGGCTGTTCTGTTTGTCCACTTGTTAATATGGATTCCTCTCTTTATTATGGGATTTACATTTACTTTTTTTTCTATCACCGAATCTTCTGCCTGGATGTTTTACCTATTTCTTTTTGTTCTATACGGAATCGGTCTCGGTATTGTCATTCCTATTTGGGCAGATTTTTTGAGTGCAGTTACTCTTCGGGAGGTGAGAGGCACATTTTTTGGGCTTTCTTTTGCCTTGGGTAGTTTTGGCAGTTTTCTTGGTGGAATTCTTTTAAGATTTATCCTAAAAAGCGATGTTCCATTCCCACAAAACTTCGGGATTGGATATTTTATATACTTTTTTTCTGTAGTCATAGCAACGATTATATATATAGGTTACAGGGTAAATGAAAATCGTCGACAAAGAAGTCCGTTGTCGTTAAAGGATTTTTCAGCCTTGGCAAAATCTATTGTTAAAGGACATAAGAATTTCCAAAAATATGTCCTGTCCAGAATTTTCTGTTGCGCACATCTCCCAGCGGTTAGCTTATATCCTGTGTACTGCCAGCAAAAATTTGGGTTCGATATCAGCGAGGCTGGCACCTTTACTATAATAAATGTCATCGCTTCAGGCTGTGCCAGTTACTTTACTGGGAGGGCAGGACAGCGTTTTGGCTATAAGTCCGGTATGGTTTTTTTCTGTTTTTCTCATTTTATGGCTGTTTTGTTAGCTATTTTTTCACAAAATATGTTCTGGGTGTACGCTATTTTTCTCTGTATCGGAATGGCAAACGGTGCGTTTATGCCCGCAGCTATGAATATGGTCTATGATTTTGCCGGAGACAGGGATAATAAGTTGTACATGGCACTGATAGACTCCTTTCTGGCTCCTTTTGTCGTTTTCTTCATTTTTATGACAAGTATACTGACGGAATGGGGGTACTTCTTAACTGCTTTATCTGGAATTGGAATAAGTTTGTTAATTGGATTGCTTATATTAATTCTTTTGGTGAAAGATCCGGGATTGTCTCCTAATTTTAATGCAGACAAATAGATATTATTCTCTTTTTATTTACATGTTTTATACACCAAACTATTATTGGGATAGGGCCAGTAATAGAATATACGGATAATGGCTGCTCCAAATAGAAAACTTGCCGCAATTGTTTTTACTGACATATGTGGGTTCACAGAACTTATGGGAAGAAACGAAAGTTTAGCTCTGGCTCTTCTTGAAAAACAAAAAAGACTTCTTCGCCCCAGCATATCCTGAACGATACGAAGAATTCAGAATGACAGTTGGCTCTACACCATCCCAGACCGATGTTCCCCGCCGTCACAGTAAATTATACTGCAATTTATAAAATCCGCTTCTGGTTTCATTAAAAGAGAAATTGTGTTAGCTACATCTTCTGTTGTGGTTGTTCGCTGCATGGGGTTTCTCCTTTTAGTGTTATCAATCCACTCTTCCCATCTATCAGTGATCTTCGTAAGAGCCCTTGTAGGTGTTACTCCTGCCTGAACAGCATTGGCTGTGATTCCATACTGACCCAGTTCCCAGCCAATCTGACGTATGATAGCTTCCATGGCAACTTTGGCAACACTCACAGGACCGTACCCTTCCATTGCGACATAGTTTCCCTCGCTGGTTAATCCCAAAATCCGTGAACCCTTACCTAATAAATCGGAATCAAATAATTTTTGGGTCCAGTATAAAAGTGAGTTTCCCATGACGTGAACCGTCATGTCCATCTGTTTTTGAGTCACCGGGCGTTCCCCAAAAAAATTTGTTGTGGTTCCAAATGCAATGGAATGGAGCAAAAGTTTTAGCGGAGCACCTCCCGTTAGCTCTATAATTTGGGGAATATATTTATCCATAGTGTCTACTGATGCTGCGTTTGTATTCCAAAATTTAACTTTTCCGCCGTTCAAATTTGATATTTCCTCTTTTGTTTTTTCCGCTTCCAGTTTCATCTCACCCCTGTCAAAATGAAATCCCACGATTCCATATCCCTGTTCAGCCAGTTTTTTTGCAGTTGCTCCACCATGACCGGCAGAACATCCTAAAATCAGTGCCCATTCAGACATCTATTTTCCTCTCAATGTTTTTTCTAAAAT
>CAZOUJ010000044.1:3111-10445 GCA_964582955.1 uncultured bacterium | reverse complement strand
AATACTTGGAATAAAAGGTTCAGGAATGGTAAAAGTATCTGAATAGCGTGAATTGAACCGCAGAGCCAAAATACGGGTTAATTCTAAGTGTTGTTTCTGGTCGGCACCAACAGGAACTAGGTCGGCTTGGTACAATAAAATATCAGATGCCATTAATACAGGGTATGTATAAAGACCAGCATTGATATTTTCATTGTACTGTTTTGATTTTTCCTTAAACTGGGTCATTCTGTTCAGTTCACCCATATAGGTCATGGTACTCAAAACCCAAGAAAGTTCCGTATGTTGCGGGACGTGGGATTGGATTATTATGGTACTTTTTTCCGGATCAATTCCGCAGGCAACATACTGAGCTAAAAAGGAAAGGGACTGTTTCCGTAACTCGGAAGGTTTTTGATGCGTTGTAATAGCATGGAGGTCAACTATTACATAAATACAATCATATTCTTCCTGTAATTCAACCCAGTTTTTTAATGCTCCTAAGTAATTTCCTATGCACAAATATCCACTGGGAGCACTTCCGCTGAGAATCCTCTTCATGTGCACTCTATCTCAGAGCTTCCATAAAAAGGTACGGTTTCCATGATCCCTGACCATTTTTTGCAAATTGCTGAAAATATTGAATTCGGTTCGGTCTGTTCGGTTTTTTTTGAAGGTGTAATCCTGCCGCTTCAGGAGAATGGTTACCCTTTTTTAGATTACAGCGAAGACAGGCTGTGACTAGATTTTCCCAATCATCACCGCCACCCCGCTCTTTGGGGATGATATGATCCACAGTTAATGAACCGGAAGAAGTACCGCAGTATTGACATGTATAATTATCTCTTTGAAAAATGTTTTTTCGGTTTAGAATTACAGCCATACTGTTATATTTAACAATTTGCCTTAATTTGATCACACTGGGAACCGGAACTCGGACTGATGGAGAATGAATTTTTTCTTTGTAGGATTCGATGATTTCAATTTTTTGTAAGTAATGGAGACAGATTGCCCGCTTTGCTGTACAAATGTGAAGAGGAGCATAATTTGCATTCAGAACTAAGACCGCCCGGTTTAATATATATCCGTTATGTAATAATTGAAATGGAGTCATGAAATCATCAAATGTTCTACCGAAACCGAAAATTTAAATATTTGAAAACATTCTTCGTTGAAATTATCTCGGAATTTATCCAAACTTTCCTCTTTTACCCAACCACGAGAATGTAAAAAGTTTGATCCCCCTGATGATAATGCTGTATGGGTTATTTTTTCATTTTTTCCAAAAAATAAAATGTCACCCGGTTTAACAGTATCCAGCGGGATTGTGTGATCCTTAAAATACTCTCCTTGTTGCCATGCATCTCTGGGAAGTGCAATGCCCAACGACTTAAAGATTGTTTGGATCAATCCGGAACAATCTATTCCAAATGATGATTTTCCTCCCCACAGATACGAAACTCCCAAAAATCGCCTAACTTCTTTTAATAAATTATCTCGGGATACTTTAAAGGAACCTTCTCGAAATCCATTTGGTACTGAACCCTCCCAACCATCAGGAAATAACAATGTCTCAGTATTCGTTAATTTTAATTTTGATCCATACACAAGTTTTCTACTTTCTATGTCATTTTCTGAACATCCTGCCAAATCAAAAAAAGAATGTGTCGCTTCATAATGCTTCTCTGATTCAATACCATAAAATGAATGTATCCACCCTTTATAGCCATCCCACTGCTTCACATATCTCCAATTTTCATGAGTTTCTAAAAGAGTACAGTTTTCCCCTAATAGTGCCTGAGTGACCATTTCAGACTGAAATGTAGGTTTATTATGTACTGGAGCAACGGGTGAATTGATAATAAAATAACTCATACAAAAGGAAAATTACGAGAATTACTCTTGTATAAATAACTAAAAAGAGGACCAAAATCTAAATCAGTGATTTCATAGACCTTTTTGGATTATTGAACTAATCAAATGTTGCCTCAATATCTATAATCAAATCAGCATTATCTTGTGTCACGCTAATGGTTTCTATATAGCTACCAATAAGACTGTAATTCGTGCCTGCTGTTTCATAGCCTTGAGGCCAATATGTCACAGTTATAGCACTATAATCTCTAAATGAAAGATTTGAAAAGCTGTAATTATACACACCATTTTGTATATCAATACTTGTTATAAATGCGAATCCTGCAGGTGGGCCCATTGGTGGATACTGTGTATCTAATGTTATTAGTACCTCACCAGTATCTGGCCAGGTTCCAGTGAAATTAACTGCACCAGAAATTGATCCAAATTCAAGAAGAGTTGCTTCTTCTGTCTCTTTGTCTTCGCAGGCTGTAGCAAAAAATACGATTGACAAAAGTGATAATACAAAAATTGTTTTGGTAAATTTCATTATATCTCCGTTTCTATGTTATTAAAGGGTTTTGGTTAAATTGAATTGCCAAGCTCGTCCCGGCATTGGGAAATCTTGGATGAGCTCATACTTTGTATCAAATAAATTAGTGATATGCAGCGATCCCGTAAATCCATTGACTTTCTTTGATAAAATAAGTTCAGGAATTATTCTTTCTGAAAGTTCTTCAATCGGAAAATCAAAATGACTTTCGCTTAGAAAGTCTTCATACAACTGTTTTGACCAGGCTTGTAACCCTAGCTGTACATCTAGCAGATTCATTTGGTACTGTATATTTACCTGACCACGATGTTTAGAGCGATATAGAATTGGTTCACCTCCACGATCTATCATGTCCAAATAAGAATAACTTCCCATCAAGGTTATTTTCCCATCGGGTCGCCATTTGATCTGGTATTCTAAACCCATACCTGTTACACCTTCCCTATTAATTGCTAAAACAGGAATGGTATAAACAAAATCGATCATGTTTTTATACTGGTTATGAAATACAGAGATACTCCAAAACCATATATCACCGTGAGGGTGTTCATAGGTTAATTCAACAGCTTGAACTTCTTCAGCTATCAGATTAGGATTCCCTTTTGTAATTAGACCATATGACGATTCATAATAGAGGTACAATTCCGATAAAGAAGGTGCACGGAAACCCTCACTGTATGCCAAAGTAAAAGCACGTCTGTCTCGTGAAGTGTACATGATGTTTATTTTAGGAGATAAATGAGTGTAGATTCGTTTTTTATAATTCCTCCCAGGATCTGAACGGCGATAATCATAACGCAGACCAGACCCAAAATTCCAGCCATTTCCAATAGAATATTTGGATTGGATAAATCCTCCAACAGATAACTGTGAAGGTGTATCATACATAGAATTAAATACATCTATATCCGAGTGGCTCCAGTCCACATCTGAGCCTGCCAGAACAATCCACCGTGCCCATTTTGTAATGAGCATTTCTGAGCGGAATCCCACTGTAAGATCATCATAATTTGTTTGGTCAGTATCAGTATAATCATCTGGAATATTATTCCTAGGATAATAGTGGGTGTCAAATTTGTTGATAAATATTGAATGAGACATAGAAAATCCATTGGAAATTGGATAAAATCCATGCCCCTGCACATATTGTGATAATCGTTCAGATCTTCGGTATGATGTACTGCTAATAAAACCCGGATGTCCAATGTCAGAATATGATAGGATATGATTCAGGCGATAGGTCCGGCCTTTATTATCTCCATAACGAACATAAGTCCTGAGCCGGTTTATTTTATCATCAGCATTAAAACGGTGACCTTCAGATGATCGAGACATAGCATTAATACCATAAGTCCATTCCCCTTTTTTATTTCTGTGGATTAAACTGATTTGACCTGTAGTATTTGCTCCACCAGACAATCTTATAATTGTACCGTCATCCATTCCATTATGGTCTGTAATCAAATTGATCACACCACCCATGGAATTATGTCCATATTGAGCGGACGCAGGACTATTATCAACTTCAATGCGTTTGATACTTTCCAATGGGAGTGAACTCCAGTCAGGGGTGCCACTATTGGGAATAAGAATTGGGAATCCATCAAGTAAAATCAGCACACGATTATTATACCCACCAGGTTTGTAATCTGATGAACCGCGGATGGAAAGGTTGACATTCCGCCCATTGGGATGAGCAAATTGAACATCAATTCCCGGTATATCTCTAAGAACATCTGAAACGGAATTTTTATCCATGGACTCTATTTTGTCAGAGTCAATGACATCAACAGATTCGTAGCCCAACCGAGTGGAAAATATTCCTCTCACCTGCACTTCCCTAAATTCAAGTATTGCAGTTTGTAAATCAATGTTGAGTTCTATATTATTTTCATCTATTATAATTTCACGTGTGTCAGTCTTAAAACCAATAACAGACGTTTCCATAGTAAATGTTCCGTTGGAGAGATTTAGTTCAAAATAACCGTATGGATTGGAAGCAATACCCTGGCCTGTTTCCCTAATGTACACATTGGCATTTGGTATAAATTTCTCTGTCACACTGTCCCTTACATAGCCGGAAATTGTGGTAGACCGGGATACAGTTAGAACAATCAGTAAAGTGAATGTTAAACGATAAATCATTACTGTTCTTGTGGGTTCATAATGAGCTGGTTCAGGAGTTCTTCAATATCTTTTTCAGAAACCCGTTTTTTTCTGTCTCCCATAAGCACTAATCCCATAAATAAACCGCCCATTGCTTTGAATAAAAGCTTCGGATTGATATTTGGAAATTCTCCAACTTTTACACCGTCTTCCAAAAGTCCTTGGATGGTTCCATACAGCCTCTCTTGATATCGTTTCCAAGGTTGTTCCTCAAAAGTGATGACTTTGGGAACATTAAATAAAAATTCATAAAGACCGGGTCGATTCCTTGTATTTTCTGCGATCTTTAATAAGACATTAATAAATATTTTTCGTGGACTTTCATCTCCTGCAATGACTGATTCAAGACTTGCCCAGAGTTTTTGCCACCCAATTTCTAAGATCGTTGCAAATACTTCCTCTTTTGAATGAAAATAGTAATAGAGAGTTGCCTTTCCGAAACCTGATTTCTGAGCAATTTCATCCATAGTGGCACCATCGAGACCTTGAGATTTAAAAACTTCCAATGCACCAGCAATAATCCGCTCTTGGCGCATTTTTCTTTCTTCAAGTTGTCTTTGAGATATAGTCATAATATAATTTTTATTTTAATATTCGAATTATGGGTCGAATATTAAAATAAATGTTTGCAAGCACCAATATTTCTTTCGCAATGATGGTTTAATAATTATTCTTTACTAAGGAAGGTTTATATTCTTTTTCAAGAGGAGTTCATAAAGGAGTATCCCTGCCATGAAATAAAATGTCAGATAAGTTAATACTCCAAAGATCATGGTAGTTACACTGAATAATTCAGAAATATAACGGATGCCCCAAATAGATCCAAACGTTCCCAGAACGGAAAAAAATGGCTCAATCATTATGATAGTTTTCCAAACTCCTGTTATCACTGAATTCATCAGAAATATTAATCCCATTGCCAAAAAGATAAAAGCGAAAGAGATTAAGTGAGTATGTGTTGTCAATAACAATCCTTCAAAATTTTTTGGGTATTTTTCAGGAATATCCAATTCATCTAAAATTTCTGATCCGGCATAGTGTTCGCTTGTACCCTTCATGGAAAATGACGTTGTCTCCATAACGTAAATTAATCCAACAGATACTCCCGTTATCATGACCAAAAGAAAAGTAGTAATTAAATACTTAACTTTATTCGACAGTTGGTATAATTTCGGAATTGAATTATTCATTTGCTATATTTAATAAATAATCTGTTACCAAAACACTGCGTTGTATGCCTCTTGTGACCGCATTTACAGAAATGGTTGCTCCGCTTATTCCATCAATATCCTTTCCCACATTATAGGTTGAATCTTTTGTTCTACCCGAAAATTGGTTCAGCCAGTTTTTGTGAGAAACTTCACCGCCAATGGGTTCACGGTATTTTACAATGTGCGAATTCACGATTGTTCCGTCTGCATTAAAAAGAACAACAAAGGTAATGGGCTGAGATTTCCCCAATACGTTATCTAAATAAGCAAACCCCAGAGAAATATCATCCTTTGTGATTTGCCAAGTGTAAATATGTTTTTTTATAAATCGGAGACCTGCTTTTTTCTCAGCATGAAACTTCACTTCTGCAGGAACAGCAACTTTTTTAAAGGAAACAGAAACGGAATCTCCAAAATGTAAATGAATCAGTGATTCCGTTTTTTCTTTTAACCCCGCAGTTAAAAAGGTAACCATAAATATCGGAATTAAGGAATATTTGAGGCCCAATATTTTCAATTTATTGCGTAGTAATATTCGATTGATTTTTAATTTGTTTAAAGAAAGAATCTCAAATCCTCAATGTATTAAAAGTTATACCCAACTCCCATATTAATTTGAGTTATTGCATCCTTATAGGATTCAGTCTTGTGCATCCCAAAATCAAATTTGAACGCTATATTTGAAATTGGCCAGTAGGTCAATCCAAATCTCTGGATGGTGTAATGTTTGTTTGGATCAACTGTTCCATCAGTTTCTCCTCGGTTGTAATCCGAGTAGCGGAACCATGGCATTAGTTTTCCTTCCAGAGCAACCATATCGCCGATATTGTATCCAATATCCATATAAAACCCACCGCTTGAAGTATAACCGAAAGGATTATTTTTATAGGAGATATTTCCAATTTCAAGTACGGCATAGATATTATTTTTATCATATTTTGCATTAATTTCAACTAATGAAAATGATACTGTTGAATCCGGATTATCGTTAATTGGTGCATCATTCATGGTTATAGACCCTCCCGCTCTCATTCCTGGGAATGCAGTATAGTTTGCACTGAAATTTTTCACCCAGCTGTATGCAGTTGTATTATATCCTTTTCCACGTCCACTTCGAATTCCTGCACCTATTTTTTCTCCTTCCATATCTTCCATCAATGCAAAACGGAAGTTAACTCCTGAAAGAGATCCATACACAGCTGCACCATTTCCAAACCATGTGGTCGGAATTACATATTTATTGTATTCAGGTCGTTCCACGCTTAAAAATAATGGTGGTTCATGATATTCATTTATCAATCCAACCGATGGTAAAATTACTCCTGCTTGAAAACCAAATGCATCAGTGTGATAATTGACAAAAGCCTGTTCTAACTCCAATTCTCCTTGGTCATCCTTAACAAAATTATGCTCCAGCTCCACTTCCGATTTAAAGGACCATTCTTCGGTGAATGAATACCCATAATAAATGATAAACCTATGAAAATCTAACTTTGTAGTTGCATCTTCATTTCCTGTCTGTGTACGGTTGTAATGAAGTTCTCCGTATCCTCCAATTGAATATCCAGGTT
>CAZOUJ010000044.1:0-3101 GCA_964582955.1 uncultured bacterium | reverse complement strand
TATACAGCTAACAATTGATAACACTTTAACTAAACTACTCATTCTATTTGTCTCTATTTTTGATTATTTATATTTATTGAGACTCAGTCTCATTATCAATTTTAAAAATAATTTTAAAACTTTAAAAATATTTTTTTAATAATCACGATTTGTATTTCTCCTATCTATATTCATGTATAAGCAGGTACCCACCATTATTAATTCTTCAACAATCAAAAACCAACTCCGTAGAAGTGATGTAATTATAAAAAACCATTTCAAAGCATAACTTTTTATAATTAATATAAACCGACTGGTCGGTTTATATTTTAATCATGTCTCGAAAAATTCAGCGAAAAGAACAAATTTTGGATGCTGCTCTACTTGTCATTGTTGAAAATGGATATCATCAAAGCAGAATGGATGATATTGTTTCAACATCAGGTTTGAGCAAAGGAGCCATTTATTGGTATTATAAATCAAAAAAAGATGTGTATTTGGATCTAGTCAATCACTGGGTAGTGCGGTACAGTAATTCTCTTATAAAACTTACTCAGAAAAATATTTCTTCTAGTGAACAGTTGAAAAATTTGTTTGAAACATTTTTTCATCAATTTGAAAAAGATCCTATCGTGTTTAAAGCACTGTTGGAATTTTGGTCCCTTGCAGGACGTGATGCTGAGTTCAATATAAAACTGGAAAAAGTAACCTATAATTTCATTCAATATATTGAATCTATCATAAAAAAAGGAGTGGAATCTGGCGAGTTTAAACAGGTCAATCCAAATATTGCTGCAATGTCCATCATGGTGGTCATTGAAGGGATTTCATGGTTTACTTTGTTTGAAAAGAACAGTGTGTCTGCAAAAGAATATACAGAAACTGTTTTTGAATTTATTTTATCAGGACTCTTAAAAAGGATTGAATCATGACAGACGAAAAAACACATTATAATTATGATACCGGTGGAATGTTTTTATTAAATCCCATTGGTACAACAGATATATTCAGTCGGGAAGATTTTACGGAAGAGCAAAATGAAATAGAAAAAATGACACTTGATTTTTCCCTGGAACGAATCTATCCAAACGTTGAAGCAATTGATAAATTCGATAAAGATCTGTGCCACTCCCTTCTAAAAGAAATGGGTGAATTGGGACTTTTAGGGGTGGACGTTCCAGAAAAATACGGCGGCATGGAATTAGACAAAATCACCATGGCATTAGTGATTGAAAATCTGACTCGAGGGGGATCAGCCTCTCTTGGTACAATGATAAACGTGCAAACATCCATTGGATCATTGGGTATTGTTTGGTTTGGAACTCCAGAACAGAAAGAAAAATATATTCCTAAATTGGTAACTGGGGAATGGATAGCTGCATATGGACTGACCGAACCTTCAGCGGGATCAGATGCGGTATCCGGAAAAACAAAAGCCGTGCTCACTGATGATGGAAAACACTATATTTTAAATGGAGAAAAATGTTTTATCAGCAATGGAGAATGGGCAGATGTGTACACAGTTTTAGCCCAAATTGATGGTAATAAATTTACAGCATTTATCGTGGATCGGGATACGGAAGGCTTCGAAACAGGAGCAGAAGAAAAAAAGATGGGAATGAAAGGAAACTCCACCACTACACTAAAATTCACAAATGCTAAGATTCCTGCAGAAAATCTACTTTACGAAGTTGGAAAAGGAGCTGCCATTGCATTTAATGCATTAAATATTGGCAGATTTAAACTGGCTGCCGCCTGTCTTGGAGGGATGAAAACAGTTATCAATGAAACGTTAAATTATGCCAATGAACGTCGCCAGTTTGGGCAAGCCATTACAAAATTTGATGCTATAAAAAGCAAAATTGCTGATATGACCATCAAGACCTATGCTGCAGACAGTATGATTTACCGCACCATCGGATTGATTCAGGAAGCCATTGATAAATTGGATTCTTC
The DNA here is from genome assembly GCA_964582955.1 of uncultured bacterium. GTDB lineage: Bacteria > Fidelibacterota > Marinisomatia > Marinisomatales > AB-629-J13 > AB-629-J13. Next base: position 1,166 of record CAZOUJ010000044.1, on the reverse strand, counting down.
AGCAGATGATTATTACATCAAGATGGGGAATGCAATGGAAAAATATGCTGTAGAGGCATCCATGACAAAAGTATTTGGCAGTGAAGTCAGCGGACAGGTGATAGACCATGCCATGCAAATTTTAGGTGGCTACGGATATATTGAAGAATACAGGATTGCTGGGGCATACCGGGATGACAGAATTAACCGAATCTGGGAAGGGACCAACGAAATAAACCGTATGATTATCTCCGGATATATGATGAAAAAAATTCTCATGGAAGAAATTCCATTCAGGGAAGAAATTGGTAAAACAAATTCAATTATAAATAACGATATTCCAGATTGGGATTCTCCCTATATTAATGAAGCATTGGTGGTAGAATCAGCTAAACGTCTTGCAATGGAACTTCTGCACGAGGCTCTATGTGAGTTTGGTCAGGATTTGAAACATGAGCAAATGCTTACAGAATTGATTGCAGATATCCTTATCGATATTTTCACCACTGAAAGCACATTGGTCCGGGTCCACAATAATCAAGATTCGCCAACCCATCTCGATATCATTGACGCAATTGCGAAAATCCAGACCGCAGAGATGTCAACCAGAGTGATATCAAAATCGTTAACCGGTTTCAACCGGATATTTTCAGGAAATATTCCTGATAATATGAAAAATAAAATTGATATACTTCGGAATAAAATGGATTTGTCCATGGACGTAATTGTTCAGAAACGTCACATTGCTGAATCCGTATCACAAATTAATTCATATCCTTTCTAGGAGAAAATAATGAGTAATAAATCTGTTATCATTGATGGAGTAAGGTCTCCCATCGGTATGAAAAATGGAACTATTGTGGGAATGAGACCTGATGATCTGGCAGCTCAAGTCGTGTCCGGTCTAAGGAAAAGAAATCCTTCGGTTCCAAGTTCAGACATTGAAGATTTGGTCATGGGATGTGCATTCCCTGAAGGACCACAAGGCATGCTGATTGCACGGTCTGTTGGTATACTATCAGGACTGACCATTGGAACTGGAGGAAAAGTGGTAAACCGGTTTTGTGGGTCATCCATGGATGCCCTTCACCAGGTAAGTACCTCCATTGAAGCAGGGGATATGAATGTAGCTATTGCTGCTGGTGTTGAAGATATGTTTTCTGTTCCCATGGGAGGTTTTGCTCCGG
>CAZOUJ010000043.1:2653-10478 GCA_964582955.1 uncultured bacterium | reverse complement strand
CATGGGTGTCGTAACGGCATTGGGAACACTGGGAATTGATGTTTCAGCTATTGTTACCAGCCTGGGTTTAACTGGATTCGCCATTGGATTTGCGTTTAAGGACGCTCTCTCAAATTATTTGGCTGGAATTATGGTTATTTTATACAGACCATACGATATCGGAGATAATGTGAATATTACAGGGTGTGAGGGAAAAATAACAGAAATTGACCTTCGTTACACAACCAGTGAAAATGACGGTGAGATTCATATGGTACCAAATTCTGTGTGCCTGTCTAAAACAATTACAAAATACAGGTCCTCCACAGATAAACCTGTAGAATAATTACACCTTTGTTTCCCACTTAGGGCAAAGCAAATGCTTGTAATCACACCAATTGCAATGGTATCCTTTTTCCGGCTCAAAAAGGTTATTACGAATTTTTTCCGCAATATCTAATATAATATTTTTAGTAGCATTTAATTCATCATCACTAAATGAATGAGTGGATAAAGGTTCTTCCGTCTCCCTGAGAAAATATAAGCTTGATGAGAACGGAATACCCTTTATGTTTTCATCTACAGCCTGAGACAGATAAAGACAATACACGGCCAGCTGTATGTTTTTTTTTGCCGAAGATGGAGTCTTGCTTGTTTTATAATCTATGACGGATGTCCCATTTTCTGTTTCATCAATCCTATCTATTTTCCCTCGTATAACAATATTATTATTTATACTAAATTCGAATGGGTGTTCTCTTGATAGAACAGCGGGTGGATTTTCTATCGTTCGTTTTGCATATTCTATTAAAATATTCTCTCCCTGCTCACGAAATTTCTCTTCTCTCGCTTCATAATCAAATTCTCCCTTTTTCCATTCTTCATCCAGCAGGCGTAAAATTCTTTCCTTCGCCGGTTTTTTTTCTGGTTCATGAAATCGCTGCAGCACTTTATGAATAATACTTCCAAATGCCATCTGGGGTTTACTGGCAGATTCAGGTATATTATCCTGAAAAGAAAGTCGATATTTTAAAGGACAGCGTTGATAGGTTTCTATTGCTGTTGCAGAAAGATATAAGTCGTCCATATCTGTTTTTACATCATATGTTTCCATATCGGTGAGCAACTCTTTTTTCCACTCATTAAGGTGTTCAGTTTTAAAAGGAACACCTTTTTCTAAATCACTGATAATTTTCAAAGCTGATACCATATTCTCTGCTCGATCAAAATTATCCTTTGCAAGAGAATTCCGAAGTTTTTGTTCATACACTTCTCGCAAACTGTTTTTTGACAAATTAATTGATTTTTCAGTTTTTAATGATTCCATTTCTTCCTCTTCAATTAGAGTTTTATCCAATTCTTTGATAAATATGGATGTTGCTTTTTTAGGTGCTAATAAAAACAAATGCTTTTTTGCCCGTGTTACCGCAACATAAAATAGACGTCTCTCTTCCTCATAGTGGTGTTCTTTTGGTGACAGATTTGTATGAGATGTATACTGCATCCATTCATCAGGTGGTTTAGTGATTACAGGATCCTTCTTAAAGTTTGTGGGGAAACTGGCACTACGGTTGAATGGTACAAACACGATCAAAAATTCACCACCCTTTACACCATGGATGGTGCTAATGGTTATGGTATTTTGTTTACGATTATTCTCAGGATATTGGACAGAGACACCACCAATTTCCATGAGTGTCTCCAGATAAAGGTTAAATTCCCTTAATCCTCGATTTCCCTTATCGCGGGATGAAAATTGCTGAGCCTTTTTAATAAAATTTCCCAGATTAATCAGCGATAATTGATCAAAATAATCATATCGTTCAGTTAAAGGTATCATCAATTTAGTCCGTACACCAATATCCCAAATCATTTCCCCGGCCGATTTCTTTTGAGATTCTTTCTGCAGTGACCTTACCATCTGTATAAGATAGATCAATTTTTGTGGTAATGCTGAATATTTATTGTTTTTCAGTATTTGATCTATTACAGAATGATTACTCCATTTTTTCACACCACGAAACCAATGAACTGCTTCATTAATTCCCAAATTAATCTTCATCAAATGAAAAAATGATGAACTTTCATAAGATCCTTTTCCCACGACCTGACACCAGGCGTTCAGTGTTTTAATAGATTCAATCTCAAAATACTGGACAAATCGATTGATGACGGGAATTCGTGCTCTTTGAAAATATTGAAGCAATGATGTTGCTCTTGAAATTGATCGACAAAGGACAGCAATTTCTTTTAAAGGGTAACCTTTTGAAATAAATTCTTTAACCATATTGAGAATAATCTCCGGATGATCATCCATTTCTGCATAAATGAGTTTAGGTTTAGGTCCAGTACTATTCCCAAATGAAATAAGGTTTTTTTCAATCCTTTCAGAATTATTACTTATCACATCATTGGCAGTATCTAGGATTTGCTGATGGGAACGAAAAGATGTGCTCAAGGTTACTCTAAGATATTTTGGATGGGATTGATAGTTTTTTCGAAAAAAATGCAGATTATATTTACTCGCTCCACGAAAGCTGTAAATTGTTTGATCATCATCTCCAACTACAGTGATAGATTTAGTCTTGTCTCCAATCAGCCCAATGACCTGATTAAGTGCATAATTGTTATCCTGAAATTCATCTATAACGATATGTTTTATTTTGCTTTGAATTTTAGCCAATACTGATGAATTATTTTTTAATAGTGACCACGCCTGAAAGATCATATCACCGTAATCAACCAAACCTAGTTGCTGTTTAATATCTTGATAAAATCCATAGATATTCTTGATATCTTTCAGTTGATTTTTTTCTTCAGATGATAATAATGAATCATTTAATAAATTTATATTCAAATCAACTGGGGAAAGCATTTCATCCTGGCATCTGTTTATAAAAGGTATTGCCTTACCCACTGATTTATGTGGATTGAGAGGAAACTCTTCTGAGTAAAATGGACGTAAACTGTCATAATTATTTAATATTAAGTAAACAGATTCGCTCTCCTCAATCAATTGCAGTTTCTTCCTGGATGATCCATAATCTCTAATCAATCCGTAGCAAAAGGAATGGAATGTGGTAATTGCAGCATCTCGTACCTGCTCTCCGATTATTTTTACCAAACGATCTGTAAGTTCCCGTGCGGCTCGTTCCGTATATGTAATAGCAAGAATATGTTCAGGTTTTATTCCTATATTTTCGATCAAATAAATAAAACGATAGAGAAGTGTTGTGGTTTTACCCGTACCCGCACCAGCGAGAATCATTAAAGGAGCAGAATCATGGCAAATAGCTTCAGTCTGATCCGAGGTTGCCCTAAATCTTTCTCCGTGAGTATAATTCACGTTCGAAAATTAAATGAATTCAAAATAGGAAACAGGTAAATTGGTTTCTTAAAACTATGTATATATCTTTTAGTTGTTGCATTACGATTATAAAAATATTATTTAACCTTTAGCTAAAAATGAACTCTAAAAGGGTAAATGAGATGCAGAATGACCATGAACTTATTAAACAATTTCAGGCAGGAAATAAATCTGCCTATGATAAATTGGTCAAACGGCACCTTCAAAATACCTATCAATTTTTTCTCAAATTTACTAAAGACCCGATGGATGCGGAAGACCTTGCACAGGATGTTTTTATCAAACTATTTCAATCATTACATAAATTTCGATTCGAAGCAGCGTTTACAAGCTATCTCTATCGCATTCAACTCAATGCAGCCAATTCTTTTATTCGCAAGGCCCGGTGGAAAAAATTTCTTCACTTGGATCAAACAACAGAAACTGGGTCCTATGATCAGAAATTGGAACAGGAATGGTCAAAAAAAGAAATATGGGATCTTGTTGCAACTCTTCCAAAGACTCAACGGATGGTTATTATAATGAGGATCGCACAGGACTTACCATACAAAGATATTTCTAATATTTTAGGAATAAGTGAGGGCTCGGCAAAAGTAAATTACCATCATGGAATTAGTCAATTAAAAAATCGTTTTAAGGATGCAAAATGAATTTTGAGAAACAATTAAAGAGCTCTTTGAACGCCCAAAAACTCATTCTAAATGAAAAAGAATTCATAATTAAAATTCATGAGAGACAATCCAATATTTATAAGAAAAGACAGCAATTAACACAGACATTTATAGGTGGAATATTAATTTTAATGATTGGAATATTAACCGTTGAATCATTAGAACAATCACCAGTTATTTATAATTATTTTATTGAAAATAACCAAGACTATTTAGAAATAGATACAACTGCATATTTTGAAGATATGGCACTAATTCTGATAGATTCTGATGGAGATATTTATGAAACTGCAACATTTCTTTATGAATTGGATATAGAATTATTAAATCAATAAATGGACATAAAACTATGAAAAATATAATATTGCCAATCATGTTTCTTTCTGCCACTATGGTAATAGGTCAACCGGAACATGCTGTAGTAAAAGAGAAAAAAGAAAAAATGGAAATGATGATGGCCTGGAAACTTACAGAGCATTTAAAACTTACAAATGAGGAAGCTGAAAAATTCTTTCCCCGGTTTAGAGAACACAGAGAAATAATAAATACTTTTACTGATAAAGAAAAAATATTAAACTCTGAAATAAAAGAAAAAATTGAAAGGGGAGATGCACTTTCGAACAAGGATCTGGACAAATTATTAAGTGAATTATCTGAATTGGAAAGAAAAAAGATAAAAGAGAAAAGATCATTTATTGACGATTTAGAAGGACATTTAAACAATGTCCAAAGGGCAAAATTAATTGGATTTGAACATAGATTTAGAAAGGATGTTCGAGAACAATTGAAACATCACAAAAAAGGTGGTGGAAAACGTGATCGTTCACAATTGAAAAAGAGGGGAAAACATTTCTGGAAATAAATTATATTAGGAACTAAATCATGAAAATAATAAAACTAACATTAACGGTAATTAGTTTAATTGTTATTGGTTGCGAAGACCAACAGAATAGTTATACCGATAGAGAATTTGAATTAGAATCATTAATAGTAGAAGATGATGTCTTAGGGCTTGAAGGACTCGACGACAATATAGATAGGGTGCTTTCTGATGATGAATATACTGCAGGGGAGGACAGTCTTGAATCAACAGAGGAGGTCAATTTGGGAAAAATAATGGAGGTATTTCATCCCGATAGCGGCTACATATATCGTTTTGGAAAGAGTATTACCTCCGTGATCAAGACAGTTATTTACACACATGAGCAAGATACTTCAACTGCCGAAATTATCCGGATGGTTTCCGGAGACTTTATTTGCGTTGTTATTGATACAGTTTTGGCAGACACTATTAGAACTGAGAAATTATTTAATAGTGAATTCAATCGCATGGTGCGATTTGTAAGACATGATGATGCTGATGAACAAGGCCGGCACTGGAGAATAGATGCCTTCACAATGGGAATCGGAAATACGAGTGATTTAGTTTCTCTTACAAAGCTTGAATACTATACGATAAATTCAGAAAACACATGGGAGTCCGAGTTTGTTACAACCAGTGATGAGGCAGGAATAATTTGGATACCAAGAAATTCAATACCCACTTTCTACAAAGGAGATTCTGTTAAAGTGGAAGTTAGCGTGATAAATAATAGTGATCCGGTCTTCGATTATAAAAGTGGTGAAGGTGTTGTCATGCATTATGGACGCCACCGTCATTACAAAGCTCGGCGAAAAATGTCTGATAATGGAATTGGATCTGATATAGGCGAAAACGATAATACTTTTACAAGAATATGGCGTATTCACGGACCTGGATATAATGATGAGGGACAACAACGTCCATATCGAGTATTCCGTGCATTCTTTGATGTAATGGATTTTGGTACACTTTTTGATACAGAAAAAGATGTTCACACAGCTGTTTGGGCATTACCTTATAAGGTAATACGTGAATAAAATTATAAATGCTAATAAAAAGCCCCGAAATTTCGGGGCTTTTTATTTTATAAGATAAGAATCTAACTCTCAGATTCAAGTAGAATTACATATCTTTTAAATCTTTCAGCAAATCAGTCAGCATTGCTTTCGCATCACCAAAAACCATAATTGTATTATCAAAACCGAATAATTCGTTTTGAATACCGGCAAAACCTGGGTTCATGGTTCGTTTATTCACCATTACTGTCTTTGATTTATCCACATCCAATATGGGCATACCGTATATTGGACTGGAAGTGTCATGCCTAGCTGCGGGATTCACAACATCATTGGCACCAAGAACAATTGATACATCACAATCTTCAAATTCAGAATTAATTTCATCCAAATCTTTCAGTTGTTCATAGGGAACATTTGCCTCTGCCAACAAGACATTCATATGTCCGGGCATACGTCCTGCAACAGGATGAATTGCATATAAAACGTTTTTACCTAATCCCTCTAAATAATCAGCAACTTCTCTTATAGCATGCTGGGCCTGGGCAACTGCCAGTCCGTATCCGGGAACTACAATTACCTTGTCTGCTGCATCCAATATCATAGCTGCTTCTTCAGTAGAATAGCTTTTTATGTTCATTTCCTTTCCTGCGGAAACCGCTCCTTCTGTCTGAAGACCCACTGCACCAAAAATGACATTTGCTAATGAACGATTCATTCCTTTACACATGATGTTTGTCAAAATGAAACCTGATGCTCCAACAAGTGATCCGCTAATAATAAGTCCATTATTCATCAAAACAAACCCAGTTGCAGCAGCAGCGACACCGGAATATGAATTTAATAATGAGATAACGACAGGCATATCTGCACCACCGATTGGAATTGTAAGAGTGATACCAAGAATCGCAGCTAACGCAACAACTCCAAGAAAATATAGCATCAAATTTTCTACAGATAATACCATTCCCGCACCTGCTGTAAAAAGGGAAAGTGCAAACAACGCATTGAGAATCTGCTGGCCCTTAAAAACTATTGGCTGACCTGAAATCAGTCCCTGAAGTTTTGCAAAAGAAATAAAACTACCTGTGATCGATAATGTGACAACAAAAACACTAATTCCAATAGTCAAAAGTAAAAAATGGTTTGTATCACCAGCCAAAACACTAGGTGCTGCTTTGGTGTAGAATTCTGCAGCTGCCACCAATGCAGATGCACCACCACCAAATCCATTAAAAAGTGCTACCATTTGGGGCATTCCAGTCATTTCAACCTTTGTGGCAAATATCCCGCCAATTAAAGAACCAATAATGATTCCCAGGGCAACCAGTTTATAATCAATCCCTCCATATGCAATAAGGGTGGTAACTATAGCTATAAGCATTCCTACGGATGCAATAGTGTTTCCAGTCCGGGATGTTTTGGGATGGCTAAGCTTTTTTAGTCCCAGTATAAAAAGTATGGCAGCTAATACATAAAATAAATTACGGAATTCCATTAAATTACTTTCGTTTGAACATTTTAAGCATGCGGTCAGTTACCATAAATCCTCCAACCACATTGATCGTGGCAAATATCACTGCAATTAGACCAAGCCATGTACCAATTTCTCCACCAACTTTGGTTGCTATAATTGCACCTACAATTGCAATTCCAGAAATAGCATTTGATCCTGACATGAGCGGAGTATGCAGAGTAGGAGGTACCTTGGTGATAATTTCAAATCCTACGAACAACGCTAAGATAAAAACCGTTAAAATATTAATATCCATATGAATTCCTTATTGGTTTAAGGCTTCCTTTGTTGGTTCATGTGTAATTTCCCCATTATGTGTAAACATAGCCCCTGAAATAATTTCATCCTCCATGTCAAGGTTCAATTCACCATCTTTAAATATATAAGTTATAAAACTGGTTATATTTTTTGCAT
>CAZOUJ010000043.1:0-2643 GCA_964582955.1 uncultured bacterium | reverse complement strand
ATTGGCTGTTCCATCAATGATAACATTATAAATAGTAATGATCCTGTCTTTTTCTGTTAATTCACAATTTCCACCATTTTCAGCCGCAAGGTCCATGATAACCGAACCAGGTTGCATGCCTTCTACCATATCTTTCGAGATTAAGATTGGAGCCGGTCTTCCTGGGATCAATGCCGTTGTTATAACCATATCTGACTTTGCAATATGAGATTTGATCAATTCTGACTGCTGTTTTTTATATTCATCAGATGTTTCTTTTGCATATCCACCCTCGCCGATACCATCATCAGAGTCAGAAGATACTTCGACAAACTTTGCTCCCAGGCTTTCCACCTGTTCCTTTACTATCGGACGAACATCAAACGCCTCAACCTGTGCACCAAGCCGCTTTGCTGTTGCAATTGCCTGAAGCCCCGCGACACCTGCTCCGAGAATTAGCACCTTCGCAGGAGGGATTGTACCGGCTGCAGTCATAAGAAGGGGCATATACACTCCAAGATGCGTTGAACCGGTTAAAACAGCTTTATAACCTGCAATATTGCTTTGAGAGCTTAAAGCATCCATTTTCTGTGCCAGGGTCGTCCGTGGTACCAAATGCATGGAAAAGCCGGTAACCTTCTTTGAAAGAAGTTTTTGGACTGTTTCAGTCTCTTTTGTGGTCTGGAATAGAGAAACAAAGATTGAATTTTCCTTTAACATTTCAGATTCGCTTTCACTAGGATGATTAACTTTAAGGACAATATCCGCGCTCTGAAATAGTATCACTTGATCCTCAACAATTGTTGCACCTGCATCTTTATAATTTTGGTCAGAGATGTGTGATCCTTTACCGGCTCCAGATTCAACCTCCACAGATAAACCGGCTTTAATTAATTCCTTTACACTTGCAGGATTAACCGCGACACGGTTTTCACCTGGAAAATTTTCTTTTGGTATAGCAACAATCATAAGAATCTCTTGAACGGATAAAATATAAAATTAAATAAAATCGACCGCGAATTTACATTTAATAAATTCGGATTTTAAACTATAATCTTATTAAAAATAAAAGAATTCTGAATTATCAATCGCCCTTTTGACCATTTTCTGAATGTCCATTTTACTTTCTTCAATATCCAATTTTTCAGGTGTCGCCTTAGTAGCAGGTTTTTGGGGTAAAAATAAAGTACAACAATCTTCATGTGGACGGATAGATACGGAATATGTATCTATCTTTTTACCTGTATTAATAATTTCTTGTTTATCCAATCCAATTAATGGACGGAAAATTGGGAGCTCAGAGACTGAATCAACTGCACCTAAATTTTCAACGGTCTGGGATGCAACCTGTCCAAGAGCTTCACCCGTAATGATAGCTTTTGCTCTTTCATTTAAAGCAATTTTATTTGCAATTCTCAGCATCATACGACGATATAGTAACAGTCTGTATTTATCTGAATTATTTTCCAGTATCTCTTCTTGAATTTCTGAAAATGGGACCATTAACAATTTTGGTCTTTTCTGATATTTCGCCAGAATTTTAACCAGCTGTTTTACTTTTTCGATAGAGGCAGGTGAAACATGAGGTAGAGAATGGAAATGAACATAAATTGCCACCATCCCACGTTTGATCATATAAAATGCAGCAACAGGTGAATCAATTCCACCGGAAAGTAAAAAAACTCCTTTTCCTCCGGTTCCAACAGGCATTCCGCCCAAACCCTTGACTTTATCAGTATAAATAAACGTCCCTTCCTTGATCGTATCAATATAACAAGTTATATCTGGATGGTTGAGATTGACATTTTTTTTCATTTTGTTTTGTATAAAGTGGCCAACATGTTCATGGACGTACATTTTAGAATAAGGGGATGCTGAAGCGGTCATTCTGGCTGTGACTCTAAACGATTGAAACTTTTCGTCTTTTAATATTTTAATGGCATTATTTTTCATGGAATCCAAATCATCATCAATTATTAACGCTGGGCAGAAATAGGCAATTCCAAATACCTCTCTCAATGTTTTAAATAGTAAATCATAGGAATCTTTTACACCCTCGTTTAATGAGATAATAAGTCGATCATGTGTTTTTTCCACATTCTTGACCAATTCTGGTACTGATTTATCCACAGCAAAAGTTATATTTTTTTGTAAAGTTTTAACAAAATATGGTCTATTTTTCCCTTTAAGACCAATTTCACTGTAATGACAAATGATATGGGAATATTTCATGAATAAAATCTAAGTTTCAACTGTAAAATCATGCTCATTTTAAAAAAATGAATTAACAGAATCCAATATGAAATAAACCAATTTTCCTTTTTATTTATGGCACAATCAAAATATCCATCGTTTTCTATAGTTATCACAACCGTAGATTCTTCCTCTGAGGCAGCTAAGTTAGCAAAGCATTTAGTAGAAAATAAAATAGCTGCCTGTGTGAACATTGTAGGACCATCTATATCAGTCTATAATTGGGAAAATAATCTTGAGAATTCAAAAGAATATATATTATGGATTAAAACTCTTACAAAAAATATTCTATCTGTTTCCAACACTATAAAATCTCGGCATTCATATGACGTTCCTGAGATTATATCATTTCAATTTAAAAGCCATAATGATGATTATTCACAATGGATTTGTGATACTTTTGGCAAGAAA
>CAZOUJ010000042.1:0-10533 GCA_964582955.1 uncultured bacterium | reverse complement strand
GCTAAGGCCGGAGAGGATAGTATCTGGTTGGTTAGAATAGGGAAACCATGCTGATCTAGACGGACAGGAATAGTTATCTGAAATTCATACTCATAAATATCATTATTTTGATTATGTAATAAAATATTAAGAACACATTCTTTATTAGCTATGACAATATCAATGGGAATTTGAATACTTAATGAGCTGTCTCCTTCCGTGGATAAACTCATGGGTAATATCTCTTCGAAATAGATATCTCCATCCACTATTTCAAGTTCAGTACAGAAAAATTCTCCCACTATATTTTCAGCAATATTTGATGTGACATTTTCTAATGTTATTTCGATGCCAACATCTTCGCCAGGATTAATTATACCATCACTTTCTTCCATTATCGTTAAGTTATTTAATTCCATGTACGGCTCAAAAATATCAACACCTACTGATCTCCAGGCATCGTAAACCGTTTGTTGAATTGAAGGATCAGATGGATAAAGGTCTATTGCAGTTTGAAGCATCTTCCCGGCAGCAACAAAAAATCCATCGAATTCAGCAAGATAATAGGCATTCCAATTGAACCAAATATTTCCAGCTATCACCCTAGATTGTATAACATCCATACTGAATGGTTCAACATCAACATCAAAATGTGTGTCACCATTGACAACGAGATAGAGAACTTTATTTGGAACACCTGAGTTGGTATGAACTCCACCAAAATCTGCGGAACCGGTAAAATAATAGGGTGAATCAATATGGTCCGGGTCACCAAACACTGTGGGATCCTGCATGTTTCTAATTCCATTACCATTTAAGGTAATATCTTCGGCCATTTGCCAATCGCCTCCATCCTGGTACAAGGCTTCAACAAGATATCCAAATGCATCAGACATATGTTCATTCAATGCTCCAGGCTGGTCCTGATAAACTAACCCTGATGTATGTGCAGTGAATGAATGAGCAAACTCATGTGCAACCACATCCAAACCAGCACACCAGGGTCTGTACTCTCCGCTCCCCATTCCATAGTTTAAGGTTTGGTTTCCCGCGTTATAGAAGGCGTTATTTAATCCCCATGGGCTCCCAGATCCATAATCAATAAGATTTGCAAGTCTGAGACCTGTTCCACTCATACCTAAATATCCAAAGGAATCAAAATATTCTAATGTTTTTGTATGATAATCGTGAGAACTGACACCAGATGGATGGGAGAAAGAGGAAATATTTGAATCAAAAACAGATGTTTCACTGTTTACATAAAATATATCACTATAATAATTTCCATAACTAGATAGGGTAAATATTGGCTCCCTCTCAGAGTTATAAGTGTTAACCATATTTACATTTCCTGTTGAGACGCTGGTCATATCAACTTCAATTCTGGGATCATCACAAGTTCCGTCGTCCAGGTCCCAGAAGAGATTTTCTTCTATGAAACACTCACCATCACAATCTTCTATATAACCATCTGGGCAGTTCCCCTGTTGGTAGCTCATGACGCAGTCATCATAGTTCTGTCCATCACAGTCTCCATAGTCCCAGCTATATTCTTCACAATAAATATTTTGTGTGCTCTACCCTCCAGTTATTAAAGGGAAATCTATCCCTTCATACACATAAAGGCTGTCAACCCATTCTCCCAATAGATTTTCTCCGGACCCCAAGATAGGACCATCAAAATAAATGAGTGAAAACATATTAATAACCTCACCTGAAATGGCATCAACAACTACATTCTTTGAATCGTTCCTAGAAATTAATCGTATATTGTATGCAAGTCTTGGCCCAGAGTTGAAAGTATAAACAATTAATTCAGGAATTGATCTTTTCAGAAGAAGACCGTCCACGTACTGCTTAGCTATATTAAATGCTATTTCAGGCGCAATTTGGGGAATAACAGGTATACCTACAATGAATTGATAATCATTTGATAATGAGGATATTTGGTGGTGTATGTTTGAGTGGACATCTAAAAATCTTCCCTGGACAGGAATTCCTCTATAGACCTGTTGATATCGAAAATGATTTGTCCCAATTATTGATATTTGTTTTTTTTCATAAATAAAATCTTCTTTGAAACTTTGTTGACTTAAAAGCTGTTGGATAGAGGTACAAAATTTTTCTACATCCTCCACACTTATATTAGATTTCTTGGGTGAGAATTCTCCAGAAAGCATGCTGATTATATTGTCAGAATTAATTTGGATATGATTTATTTTATCTTTTTTTAAAATATTAAATAAATTATTATTTGTCCCCTCCCCTTTCGATAGAGATATTAAAATGATTGATAAAAAAATAATATTTTTATTTATTCTCATAAACATACTCAAAAATATATTACACTCAATTTAATTTTTCCGAAACAAATCCCCCATATCCGCTCTCAAAAGGGAATAAAAATGACCCATAACCTTTTACAAATTTTGGTGTAAATCCAACATCGATCAATACATTTTCGAATTCTTTTCTTTTAAAAAGCCTTAGCCTATGGATTTCCTCATCTTGTTTGAGTCCATTATCAGTACGAATCCTAATTTTTATTTTCCTAGTTAGATATTTGGAGTGTTCATCTTCATGATGTTCCACTTCCAATTTCCAATTATTCTGGCTCCAGTATTTTTTCTTTGAAGAATTAACTCTCCCTGGCATAGCAAAATCAAAAATAAATAACCCACCTGGTATCAATGAACTGTAGATTTTTTTGAATAGGTCTTTAATCCTAGTGTTCCCACCAGAATTATCAAATAAATAATTGAAACATTCTCCTGTCGCTGTTACCGCTGAGCACACAGGGACATCAAGTGAATAAAAAGATGAACTAACAAAATCCGCATTAGGAGCCCTTTTCTTCGCAAGGGTAATCATTTCCTGTGATAAATCAACACCTGTAACTGAATATCCGTTATCTGTCAAACGATTTGCCAGAATTCCCGAACCGCATCCCAGGTCAACAATATGGCCCTCTCGAATATTATTTTTCTGTAAAATTTCAATGATCCCTATAGAGGAACCCTTAGCAAAATAATCGAAACCGGTATCATGTATGTGGGATAAGTATTTCCTATAATAAGCAACAGTTTCCATCTAACGGATAACTACAAATTTTCCTATATGCTTGTCTCGCTCAGCTTCAACTAAGTACAAATACATTCCCGGTCCGATCTCCTGGTTGTTGACAGTACGCATGTCCCACCACTCGTTACTGTCTGTTTCGTTCTCATGGTCAAATGTTGCAACTGTTTCACCAGTAATAGTAAAAACAGTAAGAGTACATTTAGAGGGTAGTTTTGTAAATCTTATTCTCCGGACATACTCACTTTCATTAAAATATGAACGAGCAAAATATGGATTTGGAACAACTTGAATATCTGATAACTGAAAAGCAGAATTTGAAGGATAGCCAGAGGTGACAGTAAGATAATTGGGATCATGAATAGTGGTACCTTTTGATGATTCAATGCTCTGGTAACCATCTGGTGCAGACCACCCTAAAGGATTAGCAGAGCTGTAAACAGTATCCTGTATTAAACCACCGTTGTTTCCCTCAGATAACTGAACCTCATACGGTGAATGGATACCCATATCATAGGATGTAACGGCATAGGTATATTCTAGTCCATCGACAACACCACAACGGGGACAATCATCTCTAACAGTATCAATAAATGTGTGAGATAACCCTGAATTTGACCCCAGATAAAACCAGGGTGCCAATGGATCTGATCCTGAAATATTCATCCCCCTTATAGCATTGCTTTGGCATCTGTCAGGTGAAAAAACACAGAACAGACTATCTTCACTTGCTGAAAGGTCAAATTGAGCGATAGGTTGCCAGCCAACCTGTATGCCATTATCATCATAAATAATGTCCTCAGGATTTCCCCATGTTTTTCCTCCATCATTACTTTTATATATCTTATATCCCTCAAAATCTGCGTACCCGGTCACAGCATCAACGGACCGTTCAGCAATGTCATCCCAAGATAGTGTGATTTTCTGATGGTCCGTACTTGCTGTCACATTTGGAACTGCCGGCGGAGTATAACTTTGATAGTGGGAGTTATACATGACCTGAGCAAAGCGGGCATTATTTATAAGATCAAGTTTATTTTCTCCAAAAATAATACAAAAGGAAAATGGAACCTCTTCACCGACCTTCAGATCAAAAGGACCGCAACTAAACAAAAGAACACAGTCTAACCCTTCCTCTCCCTGTAGAAATACATCTTCTTTCTCCAATCCTTCCAGGGAATCAAAGTGAGGATTCAAATCCACGTCCATATCCAGATCAGGATTAGAGGTATGAAAGTACCATTTCTTTTCTTTTTCGGACAGGTTGGTTGTATCCCCTGCCATGAGTTTATATTGAATTTCTTCCCTATTAAGTGCCTGGGGGCATCCGGGCGATCCGGCATGACATCCTGTATTGCTTTCACGGGTCACAACACCTGGACGATTATACCAGTCAAACCAATGCCAATCGGTCATTTTTAATGGTTCTCCTGGATAAATGTCATCAAAATTATCCTGGTCCAGGTCCACCGGTTCGGTTGCTAAAGGAGTGTCCAATAGTTGTGCTGCAACGATACCGATATCTGTGGCCCCGGCACTGTTTCCATCCCAGTCATATACCATCGCCATACTAATAAGCATAGAGTCATTATGGGTATAGAACCGTTCCCAGTAATATTCCATATAATCATCATCATTGGTATGATAATTATTGCCGTATGTGTCCAGGGTAATCACATCTGCATCCATATAAAATCCAAGATACATCTGTTCATAATCAAATCCTTCCCCCCTGTTCAAGGCTGTTCCATCCGGCATCACCATAGCACTGCCGCAAAGTTGATTTTCTTCATCATCCATCACCGGAATCTCGGAACCGGAGGAATGTCTTTCATATGCGCACCAATCTCCACTTTCATTTCTTACTTTGACCGTTACAAACAGTATATCTTCTGCAAATGAAACACCATAGGAGTGTGCCTCCGCCATGACACGTAAACCCATTGGATAACCTGTCTGGTCGTATTCTTCGTTTGTTTCAACAATGTTTCCCTGGTGTGACCATCGGGCATCAAACTCCATGTAGACATCGTTGTCTGATATATGACGTCCGGGCACCTCCTCCCAGCAATCGGAATCTTTTCGAGTTCCTGAACATCCCGGGAGATTTTCATTATAATCTTCAGCCCACCATCCTGGCCAAAAGGGAACGGTGCCTGTTTCTGTTATTTTGATAGGCCAAGTATCAGAGTAAGAACTGTGAGCAAGAAGCGGGTAGGGGTCATTGGAATCAGTAAATGGAGTATCCCCAAAAATATCACCGGCAGTTACATCTAGGTTGTGACTGTTTGTACGGGCAAATGTTACCGGTTGCCAGTCAGTGTTCCACTTTGGATCGTGGCGGGAGACCCAAGACTCCGATACCGTTGTACCAAAATACTCATACACATCATCTTCCGTCCATTCTTCTTTATCTTCACCATAATCATACACATCAAAATCATCTGTTCTTTGTGATAATTTTGGACGCAGTGCCCAAGGATAAATAAACCCGACCCCTTTTTTCTCGATCGGATCTCTGTAAACATTTGCCACAGTTGGTTCAATGGAAAACAAAGGTGAATTTGGCAAAGTAATAAATATTTCTTCATCCTGGAATCCCCACTGGCTGACTCCCTGGATCATAGCGATATTGGGAACTAGGGTACCAACTATCCCCTTATCATCAATTGCTTCAAATACTACACCCACAAATTTCTCATCATTATCAGAAAACCAGTCCTCATAGGCATCGTGAGAGCACCACACATTAATTCCCTGAGATGTTGTATCACACAATACCCAATCTTCATAAAGATAAGTGTATTTTTTACCGGGAACTCCAGCTATAAACGCCACACGGGGTAAATAGGTATAGTTTCCCCACAATCCTGCAGGATGGTTCAACCATTCGATGAAATTCCCAAAATTTCCCACAGCGCTTTTTACTTTTCCCTTCAACAGGTATCCCCTTGCACGGTCGTTCAAAGGATTGGTGGGAAAAGGATAGTCACCTATTTTACCCAAGGGAAAAAATGATGGATTATTTTGTGAAATATCCTGGATGGTTATTTCTGGTTCCATGCCCGGAAGCACGCTAAAACACAGTAAAACAAAAATATAAATTTGACCGGTTATCTTTGTTGATATAAAATGTATCATAAAAAGGATGTTTATTGGGAAAGAGCTCTAATTCTTTGCAGGACCGGAGGATGGCTGTAGTTCAGGAACACGTTCAGTGGATGGGGAGTTAAATTTCCCAGATTTTCAACAGTAAGTTTTTTTATTCCTGAGTTAAGGTGTTAGGGGTTACCAGTTGTTTCTGCAGAAAATTTATCTGCCTCAAATTCATTTTTTCGGGATAGGATATTTGTGAACAGGGACAAAAGCATGTTTATTGGAGAAAAAAGAATCTGAAAGAAAACGAGGCTTCCATAGACAGAAAGTTTTTCCATACTGAACACAGCAAACAGTTGAGGATTTTTCATAAAAACAGAGAGCATGAAAAACATAAATCCGCTGGATATTATTGACAAAACAATTCCTTTCTGGATGTGCCTTTTTTTATAGTGTCCCACTTCATGAGCAACGATAGCGAGGATCTCCTGAGCGGACTGTTTTTCCACAAGGGTATCAAAAAGTGCGATGCGCTTGCGTTTCCCGATTCCGCTGAAATATGCATTTGAATGTGAAGATCTTTTTGAGCCATCCATAATGTCAATCCTGCTGATGGGAAATTGAACTTTTTTTGAATATGAATTGATAGAATCTTTCAATTCCCCCTCCTCCAAAGGCGTGAACGTATTAAAAAGGGGCGCTATAAATGTTGTAAATAAAGGCTGTAAAACCAGGATTAATGCTGATACGATTGCCCACGCATAGAACCATGCAATATCTCCAAAGGATTCGAAAAAATATAGAATAATCCCCAACAAAGGTATTCCAATGAGAATCATTAGAAAAAGACCTTTAATTTTATCAATGACAAACGTCTTTATGGTCATTTTGTTAAATCCAAATCTTTCCTCAATCACGAAATGCCTGTACAGAGAGAAAGGTGTTGAAATAATATCTTGAAAAATCATAAAGATTCCAAAGAAGAGAAGTCCGTTGATAGTCTCTGATTGAAATCCTATACTTCGTACAAAAACGTCTAATACATTGAACAAACCGAACAAAATAACGCACATGATGAACAAGAAATCAAATGTTCCACTAACAATATCAAATTTTTCGTTGGTACGGGCATAATGTTGAGAATTTTGATACTTGGATTCATCATAACTATTTTTGAACTCTTCAGGAAGTTCAGGAGATAACGATGTGATATTTAAATATCCGGTTATTCGAGCAAGGATAAATTCAACTATTAGTGCTGAAATAATAAAAATAAAATAAAAATTCATAAAAACTTATTTTAGCAAAAGCATTTTTCCGGACCTTGAAATAGTGGGAGTTTCAAAGTGAATAAAATAAATCCCGGAAGCTACGGAAACACCATCTTCGTTCTCTCCTCTCCAGTTCAAATGATGAAAACCGGCAGGAATATCGCTATTGATCAAGGTTTTGACCCTTTTACCCCTAACGTCAACAATAGTCAAATGAACCCTCTCAGGATATGGCAGGTCATACTTTATCACAGTACTCCTATTAAATGGATTCGGAAAATTTGGGTACAGATGGAAAGACTCCGGTACATTAAGAGATCTTAATAACTGGAGTGAATTTACTGGATATTCAAGTGTAAATGTACCGTTTTTGATAAGGTCTATTTTTTGATCATTTTCATATATTATGTGCCAATTCTCTCCAGAGTAAATCGAATAATCAAATTGAATTGGACCTTGCATATTTTGAACACGGATAGTAGCTGAATCATCAACACAGCGCATATCATTTTCGAATCGGATATCAAAAGCATCTTCAGGTGGGACAGGAGGCATGGAACAGGATAACCTGATATCTTCCAGAGATTGAACACCAAAAAACAATTTTAAATTTCCTGTTTCTATCCACCCTGAATGTTCGATTTCATATAAACTTTGCTCCTACCTAGCACGATTTCTATCAGATAAAAGGGTAATGCTACCTTCATCAAATGTTCGTATCCAGTATCCCTTTCCAGGTTCCAACAGTTCCGCATCAAAATAACCAAAATTGAAGCCAAAAAATGTGTTTGGAACCAGGATACTTTCCGGATCAATTGCCGCATCTATGGATAGGGTGAAACCAAGTCCTGAAAAAAGATTCCATCCTTCAGCAAATTGGAGGTTAATGCTGTCAAGAGGTGTGCCCTGCAAATCTTGATCCCCTCCGTTTTCAAAGCGCAGCCAATATCCTGTTCCATTCTCTAAAAGTGAGTCTAAAAAATATGATTCATTGAATCGAAACAGGGTACCATCTATTGCTTCAGGAAAAATAGTTTCTACATGTTCATCCAAAACAATTGAGGGCAAACCAACTAAGTTCCAATCACTATTGTACTCAATAGGTAAGGTAAGTGTATCGGAAACCTGGATATAGTTTTCCCTTGTCAGGGTGATCTCATTTCCATCATAATCAGATATAGTAATTGATACCGTATATAGACCGGGAAGGGTATATACATGGATTGGATCAACCTCACTGGATGACGTGCTATCTCCAAAATTCCAGTCCCGGTAGGTAACAACACCTGAAGATAAATCTGTAAACTGGACCACTAATGGAAAATCTCCACCGGTTACATTCGCAATGAAATTAGGTGTGGCAGCTGGAAGATCATCAAAAACAGTTTCAACATAGGGCACTGTTAATTGTGTTAGTGATTGTTCATTCCTAACCTGGATAAAGGAGTGATCATTGGGAGAATCAATTTCCATATCAGATACGCTCACCCATTCGCTCCATTCTATCAAACCTGCATCATCAAACCAAGAAAATGCTGTACTGTCCTCCGGAACATCACTGCTTAACCTGAAATCGATAAACTTGGTTTCTTCCGGTGGAGAAAAATCCATATGTTTATATATCCAATCCGTATCTCCGGTCACAGGTACCAGGGATTCTGTGGCAAGAATATTGCCCCCTGAACGACCTGAATAACATCGAACCTCCATGGTCACGCCCTCACCATTCTGAGCTCTCATCCACCCGTGAACTGAGTAGTCTTTTCCAGATTGAACCAACAATCGTTTCTCAAGATTGGTCACAACATTATCTCCCATTCCGGAAGTTCTTACTTGTCCAATAGAGCGTTCACCCCTGAAGGTCACAGAGTCATCAAAAAATTCCCAATCACTGTTTAAATTCCAGAAAGTAAATCCTTCATCCTCCATGTTTCCCATCCACACTTTTTCTTTTCCCAATCTGTATTCCATTGAACTGTAGAAAGAGTCCATTAGAACGGAAGAAATGAATCCGTTCCGGTTGAGCTTAAGTGGGGGCGATATCCATGAAGAGTCTATCTCAAATAGAGAAACCATTTCCCTATTATAAACGGTTGTTTTTGGCATTAACAGTGTGTCCATCATTACATGAGCCTGAACAGACTGTCGGTCAATGTTCAGGGTTGTGTTTAGGGCCTTTGATTTCATCGCAATATCGTCCAAAATATGTAAACCTAGCTCACCAAGGGCGGGAACAGGGATAAAATCATCGATGATCACGGGATCAAGTGTGAACTCATAAAAACCGGTTCCATCGATCTTACTCTGCAATATCATGGAGGGAAAAGTTTCGGCATAGCTCAGATCAAAAACAAAATTACCTAAAGAGTGAGCGATTAGCTTTCCGTTGTAGACCTCAACACCCTGAATAATGTGCGGATGATGGACTATCACAATGTCCGCACCAGAATCAATAGCAAAGTGTCTTATTTCACGGTCCCACATGTGAGGGATATCCAGGTAGGGAGAATATTCTTCCTCCTCCTCATTGTTGAACGGAAGATCGTCATCCCTATTACTGGAGGGATCTTCATAGGGATTGGAATCACTGAAATAGCCGTCGTAATCATGACTGGGCGACGTGGAATATTCACTACCAGCATGCATTTCCATAACTATAAGGTCTGCCACACTCTCTACCTCTTCGATCTGTTGGAGGATGTAGTAAGGTGTCATATAGGCAAACCCAGGCTTGTTAAACCCCGCGTTCAAATAGGGCTGGTAGTAGTTATACTGTCCAGTTCTGTCGCTCACCGCAAGGAAAGCAAAGTTTACACCTATTTTCTGAAGAAAGACCGGTTGATATGCTTCAAAGGTGTTGGCACCTGCACCTGAATGAAGAATATTATTTTCTGACAGTACAAACTGTGTCTCCCGCATTCCGGGAAGCATGTAATCCATGACATGATTATTTGCCAGTGTCACAACATCTATTCCTGCAAAGACAAGTCCAATCACATTCTCTGGTGAGCCTTTAAAAACAATTGGCTTGCTCGGATGGGTTGTTCCTGCTGTGGTAAGGGGCGCTTCCAAATTTGCGACAGTGATATCTGCATTTTCTCCCAGGATG
>CAZOUJ010000041.1:0-10651 GCA_964582955.1 uncultured bacterium | reverse complement strand
AAGCTGCTTACAAAAAAACAAATCCCAATAAGGCCCTAATAAATTTTTTAACTTAAAGTGATCCTGAATTGAAATATAAACACCTACTGCCCGCTCTCTCTGCTTTGCTGGACGAAACCTTGTTTTTTTTATAGCTTCCATTGCCGCTTCATTTAGTCCTGTGTTTGGAATTCCTTTAACAACGCTGACCTCTTTAACTCGACCTTTTTTGTCTATAAAGGCCTGAACATAAACGGTGCCTTCGATTCCTGCCTCCTGAGCAATCTCTGGGTATTCAGGTCTGATAGGTGATTTGGGAACTGGAGGGTCGTCATATGGAATAAACTTTACCTGTGGTCCAGAAGGTGGTGGTGGTGGTGCATCCCAGGCCTCAAAGTTTTCCAAGTCTAGCTCGTCCATTGTGAGATCCTCTGAAATGTCTTCACTTTCTGATTCAATTGGTATTGAGGGTCGTGCTGGGGGCGGTGGGCGATATATATGTTGAGTCTGGGGAATGTCAATCTGTTCGATTATAATTTGGGCCTGTTCCTCTAGTGTCATTTTCCCTCTAAATCTAGGAAATAAAAGTAATAAAATAATTAGCAGAACAACAGAAACAAGTGATGTTATTCTCACGGTAAATGGATAAGTAGTTCTTAGTGATCCCGAATGTTCTATGATTTTCATCAATCAACTGCTGTTTTTGTTGAATAGTTAAGTTTCAAGGCGTCAGCTTTTCTTAGTTCATTATGTATTCCTGAAATGAGCCCCATTCTAGCTTCTTCGTCCGACTTTAACGAAACAACAAGCTGTGGGTCCGATGATCGCTTATCATACATAACATGACGCACATCATTTACTGAAAACAGTTTGTCTTCAATAGAAATGAGCCCCTCTTTTGAAATCCAAATATGAGTTGTGTGCCTTTTAGATTTTAATTTTTCTATTCTTTTTGCCTTGGGAAGGTTTATTGGGAGCCCAGAGTATTCTCTTAAAACCGTTGTGACCATAAAAAAAATGAGTAACATGAAAATGATGTCAGGCATGGACGCTGTCGGGATGTCTGTTTCAAGTTTTATTTTTCTATTAAATTGCATTAGTCGCCCGTTTCTGCAATGGATATTCTTTTTGCGTTCGCTTTCTTTAGTTGATCTATAACAGCAACATAATCTTTATATCGGGTTTTTTCATGCGATTTTACAGAAATAATCAACTTTTCATTTTCCTGCATTTTTTCTTTAACCACCCTGCTGATATTTTTTGTTTCTACGGGGTCCCCACCCAAAAGAACCCTCCCCTGCGAGTTTATTAGGCAGTTTAAAATGTTCTTTTTCCTGATCTCAATAGTATCTCCCTCTGGTGGAAGCACAATGCCCAACCCTTTGTCCATGTCTATCGTTGTGGTTACTAGAAAAAAAATGAGCAAAAGAAATGCAATGTCTGCCATTGAAGATGTCGGTATTTCTCCACCCTTAAATCTTCTTTTTTTTATGGACATGTGGGTGTCTTTCTATTTTTCTTTAGATTCTAATTCATATAAGTGGTCGACCAGTTGAACAGAGTTCTTTTCCATATCAAGAATAAGTTTGTCTATTCGATTCACAAATAAATTTTGGAATATTTGAATTATCATCGCAACAATCAAGCCAAAGGCGGTGGTTAGTAGGGCTTGTGAAATTCCTCCCGCAACCACTGCCGGAGAAATATCGTTTGCCGCTTTAATGGCGTCAAAGGCCCCAATCATTCCAACTACTGTTCCGGTAAATCCAATCATAGGAGCGATTGTTATCACAGCGTTAAGCCAAATCATGTTTTTCTCAAGAAAGGCCATTTCCAAGGGGCCTGCGTTCTGAATCGCTTTTTCAACTTCAGCAACACCTCGGTGTCTTCTCGCAAGTCCCGCGTGAAAAATGGCGGCAACGGGTCCTCGCGTGTTTTCACATAGCTCCAGGGCGGGCCCTGCTCCTTCCTTCTCTAGGGTTTCTAATACTTCCATAAAAAACTGTTTTGAGTTAACTGATGACATTAATAGAGAATATAGTCTTTCAAAAGAAAATCCTAATCCAAAAATTAGTGATATCAAAATAGGCCACATAAAGGGACCGCCATTAACAAAGTATTCTACCATTTATACCTCCAAAATTTATTGTTGTGAGTTAAATATGTCCTTCTTGGTTTAAAAAACTTACTCATACATATTCTGAATTTAAAATGAATGGTTGATGAAAACAGAGGCTTCGTCAAAATATTTTATTCCCTCTTGCACTTGGTTGTCTTCCGTTAATCGTACACCGGTTGCCTCATTCCTTCCCCAAACAATTCCAGCAATTTCTGCCTTGATACGCAGTCCTAATAGCTCCGTTTCTTCGTCCGTATAAACCGAATCAGTCTCTATCCCTTCTGTTTCAAGATATTGTAAAAAATCTGTGTGGTGTTTCAGTGGAAGGGCCCAACTATCTTTAAAAGACCTATAATTATCAAGCTTTTTGTGCAGTTTGTAGTTATCCGTATAAGATGACGCCCAATTAAATATTGGCCTTTTAGGGTGTCCTATAATTTTTTGAACAGCGTTGGTCGTTTTTGTAGAGTAGGGAATATATATATCTGGTGTTATTCCGCCCCCACCATAAACAGTTCTTCCGTTTCTGGTTTTATATTTGGGCCGCATTTCTTTTAATGAATCAATCACAGATTCTCTATTGCTTGAGTATAGTTCAAGATAGTATGCCCTGTCCTTGCCTTCTTCGTAGGGCCTTTGTATCAATCTTCCGCTTGGGGTAAAATAACGAGCGATAGTTATCCGTATGGCAGATCCGTCTTTTAAGGGTATTTGTCGCTGAACCAATCCTTTCCCAAATGTTGTTTCTCCAACGATAAGCCCTCGGTCTAAGTCCTGAACCGCCCCAGAAACTATTTCGCTGGCGCTGGCGCTTCCTCTGTTTACTAAAATAATTAGAGGTAGTTCTCCGTACCCATTAAAAGGGTCTGCCAAAAAAACCTGTTTAGTTGTTATTTTTTTTCCTTTTGTATAAACTATTGTGTCTTTTTCCACTATAAACAAATCGGCAATGCCTGCGGCCTGTTCCAAATATCCCCCACTGTTATTTCTAAGATCAAGCAAAAGTCTTTTCATTCCTTTTGTTTTTAATCGTTTTATTGCTTTTTCTACTTCCTGCCTGGTTGTTGCAGAAAACCGTGTAAGACGAACATAGCCTGTGGAATCATCTACCATTGTTTCTGCCCTAACGCTATAAATGGGAATATTGTCCCTTACAATGGTTACATCAAATGTTTTAGGAACACCAATGCGTTTGATTGTGATATCAACAGGTGTTCCCTTTTTTCCTCGGAGTTTATCAAATACTTGTTCTTTTTTTATCTCGTACGCATCCTCTCCATTGATTTTAACAATTTTATCTCCTGGCTGTAGCCCGGCGCGTTCGGAGGGGCTGTCAGCTACTGGGGCAATGACCGTGATATAGCTGTTTAGAATGTCAAACTCTATCCCAATGCCCTGAAACTTTCCCTTAAACTTCTCATCTATGCCTTCCAGCTCCTTTGGTGGAATATAAACTGAGTGCGGATCTAGTTTTTTCATAATGCCATCAAATGCGCCATCCATAATTTTTGCCATGTCAACCTTTTCAAAATGAAATTCATTTATATAGGTTATTATTTGATTAAGAACCTGCATTTTTTCTTTTAAAGATCCGTAGACCCCCCTTCCCTGGCTGTAAAGATGTTGATAAAAGGATGAAAAAAGAAAAAGAGCAAGGCCCACACTAACGATCAGTGTTGTTTTTTTTATGTTCAAAAAATATTTCATAGTTACTTTGCTCATCTTAAAGTACCAATCTATCTCATAAACACCAAAACATACCAGAACTCATTTTCTAAGAAAACTATCGAAAGCTTGTGTGGCTTTCTAAAAAATTATTTTGACCACCTTTTTTTCTAGATTGTAATTTTCTTAAGTAATATGGTGCGCTTATCATTCTGTAAGTATTGTTAAATTCTTGGGGGGTTTATTGAAATACACGTTTAAACTGTTTTTGTTTTTGCTGAGTGCTTCATGCATAACGTCTTTGTCTTTGTGTAACAGCCCTGTTGTGGCGTCCAAATTAATTACTGCCGGGCTTGATAAGCCCGTATATCTAACCGCTCCCGACGGAATAAAAGACCCTCTTTATGTTATAGAGCAAAAAGGTACTGTTAGGATAATAAAATCAAACCGCTTATTAAAAAAACCTTTTCTCGATATTACAGATAGGGTTCACCGTCCACTTTTTCCTGGAGATGAACAGGGTCTTTTGGGTATGGCCTTTCACCCGTCCTTTAGTGAAAACGGTTTTTTTTATTTGAACTATGTGTCTATTGATCAACACACAGTTATATCAAGGTTTTGTGTTTTTCCCAGTAACAATTTAAACAAAAGTGAGGTTGTGTTGTTTGATCTGGAACAGCCCTACTCAAACCACAACGGTGGTCAGTTAGAATTTGGTCCTGACGGATATTTATATATTGGTCTAGGAGATGGTGGATCAGCAGGGGATCCTAAACAAAACGGACAAAACATAAACACTCTTTTGGGCTCTATATTAAGGGTTGATGTTGATTCTAAAAAAAACTACAAAATACCAAAAAGCAATCCTTTTTATAGTGTTGAGAATGCTAAGGCGGAATTATGGCTTTATGGGCTTCGAAACCCTTGGCGTTTTTCTTTTGACCCTGAAACAGAAGAAGTTTATATCGGGGATGTGGGACAACATAGCTGGGAGGAGGTTCACATAGTTTCCATGTCTGGTGGGGGTTTGAACCTTGGTTGGAACATCATGGAAGGAAGCTCGTGTTTTGCTACAGATAACAACTGCGACCAAAGCGGGCTAGTGTTGCCCGCCTTTGAATACCCTAACGATGCAAATTATATAAAAACTCTCGCTGGGCTTTCTCAAAAAAATCGAAACATTCATGGTTGTTCAATAACCGGGGGTTATGTCTATAGAGGAATTTCCATTCCGGCATTTCGGGGTCACTATGTTTTTGCAGATTATTGTACAGGAAGGTTTTGGAGTTTTGTTTATAAAGATTCAAAAATAACTAACCTACAGGATCGCACTGAAGAACTTAGAAAAGGAACCAATAAAAAACAATTTTATGTTTCCTCTTTTGGAAAAGATGGTTTGGGTGAATTATATTTTCTGGACTATGAAGGAAGTGTATATAAAATTATAGGCAACAATATAGAATAATGCGCATTGTTATTTAAATACATTTTATAAGGCACTACATTAAAAATTTGCCACAGAGAGGTTTCTGCTAATTTGATTAATAAATTTCGTTACAGCGGACTTCTTTTTATATACTTTTTCTACCTGCGAACACGCATGCATCACTGTGGTGTGGTCCCTTCCCCCAAAAAAAAGACCGATGGAAGTCAGGGTATTGCTTGTCAGTTCTCTACAAAGATATATTGCTATGTGTCTTGTTTTTACTATTTCCTTTCTTCTTGATGGACCTACAATTAGTTTCATAGGAACATTTCTTATCTCAGATACTTTTTTTACAATATCTTCTAGGCTTAGCTCTAAAATCATCTCTTTACCTAATTTTTCCCTTATTACCTCTTCAACCAGATCTCTGTTTATTTCTTTTCCATGTAATGAGGAGTTTGCAAGAAGGCGGATAATAATACTCTCTAAAACACGAATATTTGTTTTTATGTGTGTGGCTATCAGCTCAACTAGATCATATTGAAGTTCTAGTCCGCTCTGCTGTGCTTTCTCTAATAAAATTGCGACCCTTGTTTCAAAGTCTGGGGGTTGAATATCTACAGAGAGCCCTGATTGAAATCTTGAGACCAGCCTTTCCTGAAGACCAGCCATGTCTCCCGGATAAGTATCAGCAGAAAGGACTATTTGCTTGTTTAATTGGTGTAAATCATTAAAAGTGTGAAAAAACTGTTCTTGTGTTTGTTCTTTTCCTTGAAAAAATTGAATATCATCAATAAGCAGAAGGTCTGTGCTTCTATATTTTTTTGTGAACTCACCATTGGTGTTTTTTTGTATGCTGTTAATAAACTCCTGTGTAAATCGTTCGCTTGTCTCAAGAACCACCTTTCTACTTTTACCGTTTGCTAGCGCGTGGTTTCCTATTGCATGAAGCAGGTGCGTTTTTCCTAAGCCGACGCCACCATATATAACTAAGGGGTTGTAGTGCGATTCTCCCGGGTTTTTGGCAACAGACATTGCTGCAGCTCTTGCAAATTGATTGTTTGGCCCCTCAATAAAAGAATTAAACCTCTGGTTTTTGTTTATAAACGTTATTGGTTTTTGTTTCTTTTTTTCTTTTCCATCATCAATGTGGTTTATAATTCTCTTTTTTTCAGTGGAGACTGTGTACTTAATCTTTAAGGGCTGTCCCTTGTCATTGACTGCCTTTCTGTTTATGGTGTCCCTGTAGTGAGTGTCCAGCCATTCATAAAAGAATTGGTTTGGTACCTCAAGTATTAATTCGTCCTTATTTAGCGCTACCGGCCGAATTGGAGCAATCCATGTATTAAAGGATTGGCTTTGCATATCTGTTTTTAATGATTTTTTGACTGTTTGCCAGACTGTCTTGTGCATTTAATAGTTATCCACGGGTTATCCACATTTGGTTTTTGGTTACTTTCACTGTGAAGTTAAAGACAATTCTTTGTTTTTTCCTACTATGAATATCTTTAAAGTTTGTTCACAGCGTTGGCTATATAAACAAAAGGGGTTAATTATAAAATCATCTAATGATTTTGTGTTTTTATAAATTAGGGTGTATTTTTGCCGGCTAATTAATAGGTCTATTTTATGAAAAGAACATACCAACCTCACAATAAAAAGAGGAAGCGCACTCATGGCTTTAGAAAAAGAATGTCTACCAAGGCCGGAAGAAGGGTTTTGTCCCGTCGTCGCAAGCGGGGGCGAAGGTCCGTCACAGTATAGGGTAAGGTGTTTTTCAGGGCCGCTTTTAGAACAGTCGATAGGGTTGTTCTTTTTATTTTTTGGATAGCTGTTAAGCTATATAAGCTCTTCCTGTCTCCCCTTTTTGGTTCGCAGTGCAGGTTCTCTCCTTCTTGTTCTGATTATGCTTTGCGGTCTATAAATAAACATTCTTCATATATGGCCGTTTTAAAAACAACAAAAAGACTGCTTAAGTGTCACCCCTTTCACCCTGGAGGGTTTGACCCTCTTTAACAATGGATAGAAAGTCTCTTTTAGCCATGGTTCTTATTGCCTTGGTGATAATTTTAATGCCCTATTATTTTCAGGCTATCTCTCCTGTGTCTGAGGCTTCTCATGTTATTTTTGGTTGCACAGACCCTAGTGCCAGTAACTACAATCCAGACGCCTCTGAAGACGATGGAAGTTGTAAGTATGTTCTTCCGTCTATAAATAAAGACCCGCGTTTAGAGCCAGATTTTGTAAAAAAAACAAAACGTGATGAAAAACTTATTTCAATAGAAACCCCACTATATTCTGCGCTTGTTTCATCATCTGGGGGTGGGTCAATCAAAAGTTTTAAGCTTAAAAAATACCTTGGGGTTGATTCATTGTCTGTGGATTTAATTTCTGAAAATAATTCAGATAATCTTTTGGTGTCATTTCAAGACATTGATGGCGAACATGTTTCAATTCAGGATCCGTGGCTGACAGAAGAATCGCGGGAGCAGGTGGATGTTTTTAGCGATTCATATATATTGTTGTTTTCATATATATATAATAAAAAAATTATAGAAAAAACGCTGTTATTCGAACCAGACTCTTATGTAATAAAAGTCAATACTAATTTAGTTGATATATCTGAAGAAATTCTAGGAGAGTTTTATTCAATAGGGTGGCAGGGCGGGGTTCCTCCTACCGAACAAAATATTAAGGATGATATTACATATTTCGATGGATATGTTTATCAGGCGGGAGATAGTTATAGTTTTAAGAAGGTTGCCCCAAATATTAATAAAAACCCAGATGGGCCCCTTCAGGTTGTTCGGGGAAAAACAGAGTGGGCAGCAATACGAACTAAATATTTCACTTCTGTTTTCATGCCTGAAAAGGAAAGTGATATTTGTTGGGTGGGCCTTAAGGAGGAATCTTTTGCCTCCCTTTCTGTGCCTGTTTATAGTATGGCAGTGGGATTTAACAAAGACGAGGCCTCTTCGTTATTTTTATATTTAGGTCCCCTCGAATATGATACAGTAAAAAAACTAAATGAGGGGATTCCAAGTATAATGAACTTTGGTTTTTCCCTTATAAGACCTATATCACTAGGTGTTTTGTGGCTTTTAAAATATTTTTATGGCTGGTTTCCAAACTATGGTGTGGTTTTGATCTTATTTTCTTTGGTTGTTAAAATTGTGGTTTATCCTTTAACAAAAAAAAGCCACCAATCTTCCAAAGAGATGCAGGCGCTTCAGCCAGAAATCTCCAAGTTGAAAGAAAAACATAAAAATAACCCACAAAAACTAAACCAAGCCACGATGAATCTATATAAAGAACGCGGAGTCAAT
The DNA here is from genome assembly GCA_964582955.1 of uncultured bacterium. Lineage (GTDB taxonomy): Bacteria > Fidelibacterota > Marinisomatia > Marinisomatales > AB-629-J13 > AB-629-J13. The sequence continues at coordinate 2,136 of CAZOUJ010000041.1, read as the reverse complement.
CCTCTCGGCGGGTGTTTGCCTCTTTTAATTCAAATGCCTTTGCTTATTTCTCTTTTTCAGGTTTTTCGTTCTACAATTGAGCTGCGGGGGGCCTATTTTGCTGGCTGGATAACTGACCTTTCTGCTCCAGATGTGGTTTTTAGGCTTCCCTTTTCTGTCCCCCTGTACGGTGATGGTTTCGCCATTCTACCAATAATAATGGGCGTGACAATGTTTATTCAACAAAAAATGATGCCAACTCAAGCGTCAGGGCAACAAAAGTTTCTGTCTTACTTTATGACAGGATTTTTTGTTTTATTGTTTAATGCTTTTCCATCCGGGCTTAACCTGTATTATACTCTTTTTAATATTCTTACAATCCTACAACAAAAATACCTTACTCCTCCTGTTGACGAAAAAAGCCTAAGAAAAAAAACATGATCCTTTCGGATACGATTGTTGCTGTCGCAACCCCTCACGGTTTCGGTGGTATCTCCGTTTTGAGAATAAGTGGACCTGACTCAAAGAACGTTATTGGTTCCATTTCCTTAAACAATAAACAAAAAGATCCATTTAAACACTTAGCTGTTACTCTTGTTAAACTGTTAGATAATGACAAGGCTCCCTTTGAAGATGGTGTTATAACTTTTTTCAAAAAACCAAACTCCTACACCGGAGAAGATGTTGTTGAGGTTTCTTGTCACGGTAACCCTTCCATTGTAAGCCGAATTCTTTCTCTTTGTTGTGACCATGGTGCAAGGGTGGCAGAGCCTGGTGAGTTCACAAAAAGGGCTTTTCTTAATGGAAAAATTGATTTAATTCAAGCAGAGGCAGTTGCCTCTTTAATTCACTCGAAAACACTCGAAAGTGCTTCTCTAAACTTTAAAATGCTTCACGGTGAACTGTCCAAAACTATGAAAAATATAAAAAAATCATTAATAAACCTTCTTGCAAAGATTGAGTTTGAGCTTGACATAAACGAAGAGAATCTTCAGCCCAATCTTTTATCCAGCTCTTTGGAAGTTCTTAAGGTCATCCAAAAAACCGTAGAGGAGGCATTGTCTAGTTATAACTCAATCCGGATGCTGAACAATGGGGCAAGTGTCGTTATTTGCGGTGCGCCAAATGCGGGAAAATCAACACTCCTTAACTCTATGGCTGGGCTTGACAGGGCCATCACCAGTCCGCGGCCCGGAACAACAAGAGATATTGTTAGTGCTTCTATATCAATTGGGGGTGCCCCTGTTATACTTATTGATACTGCTGGGCTTCGTGTGTCAAAAAATAAAATTGAACAGGAGGGTGTTCGTCGTGCTAAAAAAGAAATAGAAAACGCTGACTGTGTTTTGGTACTTACTCCCGCCGACGAACCGATGGACGGCCAGTATATAAATATCTCAGACAAGCCCTCTGTTCATGTAATAAGTAAGTCCGACCTCTGTAGCAGTAAAAACCTTTCCCATATTAAAAACAGGTTTCCCAATGCTTGTATTGTATCAGCTAAAACTTCTTTTGGGATTTCAGGTTTACTGGGGACTGTTCAAGAATTCTTGGGGCTTTCCCCTTCCTTGGGTTCTCTTGTTCCTGTGATTACAGGAAGACAAAACACTGTTCTAAAAAACATTGCACTCCATGTTCAAAGCTCTATAAACCTATTGTCTGTTAATGAGTGTGCCCACTTTGACCTTATAGCCTTTGAGCTTCGCGGTGCACTAAAACAGGTGGATCTTATCCTTGGAAAGACAACCACTGATGATATCCTTGAAAAGGTGTTTAGTTCTTTTTGTGTTGGAAAATAGTTTCACGTGAAACAGTCACACTCTCTCTTTGATGTCATTGTGGTTGGTGGTGGACATGCGGGCATAGAGGCCTCTTTGGTTTGTGCAAAGCTTGGGCTTTCTGTCTCTCTTATAACAATTGACCCCAGGGCTGTTGGAAGAATGTCTTGCAATCCTTCTATTGGTGGCCTTGCAAAGGGACAGCTTGTACGAGAAATAGATGTTCTCGGTGGAATTATGGGAAGGGTCGCTGATCTTTCTGCCCTCCAATATAAAATGCTAAACAAGTCTAAAGGAAGGGCCGTGTGGTCACCAAGGGCGCAAGTTGACAAAAGAATATAAGAGAAAGAATATTAAAGAAGGGTCTCTAGTAGTCATG
>CAZOUJ010000040.1:1795-10830 GCA_964582955.1 uncultured bacterium | reverse complement strand
CATCTGGTGATGCACCAAAAGCACTTATCAAGGTCTCTCCTGAGTTATACATAAGTAACATTCCTATAGTATGCATGCTGTTATAGATAGCTTAAATGCTAAGATAAATAGTTTACATGGAGGGAATAGACTTGAGACAAGGGTGTATGAATTACCACTTTTATTTTTTAAAACATCTTTGTAAATCATTAAATTTTATTTATTAAATTACATACTAAAGGAGAATCAATGTTAAAAAAATCACTCATTCTTATCTCATTCTTATTTTCATTAGGTTACAGTCAAACAAATTTTATAAAGTTTGAACTTTTAGGACCTGGAATTCTTGCATCTTTCAATTACGAAAGAATGATATCGGAAAAACTCGGTATCAGAGTCGGTTATGGTGGAGTTACCCTAAAAACCATATCTGAGGCCGCCTCTTTTGGTCTTACTGAAGAAGTTAAATTGACTGCAATTCCTATTGGAGTATTCTATAATGCACTCGGACAGAACAACCATAAGCTAACGGTTGGCGGAGGTATTGATATGATGAATGTTGAATTAGATGGTGGAGTAGTGGATCTATTAGGAATAGATTTATCAGAGGGTCTTACGGTTCCTTATGGTTCATTTGGGTATCGTTATCATCGTGGAACTGGCGGTTTTCATTTAAGCGCTGACTACTATATTTTAATGCTTGATGGAGCTACAGTTGGTACGGTTGGACTTGGCCTCGGTTGGTCTTTTTAGTCAAATAGACTAAATATTTAACAAATTTAGAATAATGAGAAAGCGGGAAATAAATCCCGCTTTCTCATCAATACCAATTAGGTATTTTTATGTGCTCCGGTACCTGGACTCGAACCAGGGACACGCGGATTAACAGTCCGCTGCTCTAACCAACTGAGCTATACCGGAATTCTTAATTTTTTATAAAAACGATTTTGGCAAATTTATTGTACTTTAGTTTACCTGTCAAACCTACATTTCTTTTTCAACAATAAGGTTTTTCCCAATTACAAAATGCCCCTGACTCAGTTGATCAGTAGTCAGATAAACCAGTCCATTCTTATCATGAGGTTCACCGAAAATAGAGTGTATAGATTTCAGTCCTCCAAGCCATTTGCGCTTATCCGATAGATACACTAAGTCTCCCACTTGCGCTTTCATCTTTTCCATATCAGATTTCGAAAATAAAACTGTTGAATCATCTCCTTCAATCTGCTTCCATTTCACTTCCACTTTCTCACCTTCTTCATCATTTGGTTTGCTGCCCCCCTTATAATGTTCCCTTGCTTTTTCAATAGACCACACAGTCAAACCTTCCATTTCCTTTTCTGATTTCGGCGTCGTAAATAATGTCACAACTACACCTACTCCCAGACAAATCAATGTATTATATAATGCTCGGATATATGTATACGGATGATCCGGGTCCATGACTATTCCGTGATCAAAAGGAGCAATAAAAATGCCCGGATACTTGCTTCCAATCCACATGAGAACAGCACCGCCAAGGAATGTCGCAACAGCTGCCCATGTTGTATATCTTCGCCAGAATATACCTAGAAAAATTGCAACCACCATGGGCGGTACCACGGTGCTGTGAAAGAATCCGTGAGCCTCATATAAAGTAGGAAAATTATTAAAAAATATGGTGCTGGAGGCACCCAATATGGTTGCAACAGCAGAAACAATCATGGCAATTTTTAGGTAATGTTTATCACTACGATTCTTGACAATGGGTTTATACACATCATTGACGACCACAGCAGCCACGGCATTTATCAGCGTGTCCACGGTAGACATGAGTGCAGCAGCAACTGCAGCAATAATAAATGCAAAAACAACTTCCGACGTAGTTATGATGCTTGCTACATAAGTAAAAATATGATCTAGTTTAATTGTAGCATCCCATGTATTTGGCATGAGATTGGAAATAGACCGTCCAATCCAGCCAGCATTTGAAACACAAATGGTGGATATAGGGAGTAGGAATAAGACATTAAATGCTACCGATTTTCTGCCATCATGAACGGATTTTGCAGCCATAAAACGCATTAGTAGTCCCTGATTCATAAATAAAAACCCTACGGAACCTGCAACTCCGTCCTGCCAGAATATTCCTACAAAATTAAAGTTTGATGGTTTATTAAAATGTGCCAAGGGCAGTTTGAATTCTGGGGAAAGGGAATTCCAAAATGAACCAAATCCCCCAACATACTGAATGCCCAAAATAAAAATAAATAGACCAGCAAAGAGTAAAATAAAACCCTGTGCAAGATCAGTGAAAATGACAGCGGTCTGTCCACCAAAAGTGATGTAAATACCGGAGATAACGGCAACTACCATTATGATTGTGTACAAATTCCATCCTAAAATGGGTTCTAGGGTTTTTCCCATAGTCAGAAATCCAATTGCAATATAACCGATCATATACACTAATATGGCAAAGGTGGCTAGAACCCTTACCCCCTTGTTAAACCGCCGTTCAAAGTAATTCGGTATAGAATGGATCTTTGTGTAATATACAATAGGCAGCCAGCCGAACATAAAGAATGGAACGAAGAACCAGTCGTTCATATAAGTCATGGTTGATGAAAATCCATGCTGATATGCTTTGGCTGAATATTTCAGAAAACTGTGTGAACCCACTCCCGTTGCAACAATGGACATGGAAATGAGCCACCAGGAAAATCTTCTGCCGCTAAAAAAGAAGTCCGAAGTGGTCCGGTTGTACTTGGCAAAATAAGACCCGAAACCAAGAATCAGTGTAAAATAACCAAAAATAACTACCCAAAATGTGGTGGAAGTCTGAATCATTAGGATTCTTTTCGATTCATTGCAGTAACAACTAAATACAAAAATACCATGACAAAAAGAAATAAAAGAGCGATGACAGCAGAAGCACTTTCATAACCGAGAGCAGCAAGAGAAACCGTGCTGTGTATCACAACATACCAGGCAAAACCCAAAAAGAGTATAAACAACCAGATGCGATGGTATCTTCGTTTTAAATTTAGTGAACAAGAATTTAAAACAAGGATCATCCCAATAATAAAAATGATCCCGCCTATTCCATACAAATAAATAAATGGAAGCCAGGTACGTGCAAAATCAAGCATTATTTCCACCAGAAAAAACCGGTTTCAGTTCGTCCCATGTATCTTCCAATCCCTCAACTATCACCTTTGTGTTTCCAAAAACAGGCATGAAGTTTGTGTCACCTTTCCATCGGGGCACTACATGAAAATGGACATGATCCTTTATCCCAGCCCCTGCTGATTCCCCTAAATTCACTCCAATATTAAACCCATCTGGATTCAAGACGTTTGACAATGCATCAATACATTGGTCAATCTGTTCCAGTATTTCGAGTTTTTCCAGTTTGTCTAATTCCCTGAATGAATCAATATGACGGAACGGAGCTACCATTAAATGTCCGTTTGTATAAGGGTAAAAATTCATTAGAGTAAAGGAATTATTTCCTCTGAATAGTATGAGGCCTTTTCTGTCTTCCATTTTAGGTTTATCACAAAATATACACCCCTCATTCTTTTTACTCCGAATATACTCTATCCGCCATGGTGCCCAAAGTTTCTTCATTTAAATTGGGAATAGAATCAATTTTCTTCCCGACTTTTATTGTATGCAGAAATAACTCTTCGCTCTTGGTCTTTAGGCATATTCTCATAATGACTGAACTCTTCCGAATGTAGTCCCCGTCCACCAGTGAGTGAACGGATAATATTGGCATAATTATACAATTCTGCTAGAGGAATTTGAGCATAGACAATTAGGAAACTTCCATCAGTTTCCATGCCCATAACTTTTCCTCTTCTTCCAGAAATATCGCCCATAACATCACCCATGTGTTCCTCCGGCATTTTAACTTGTACCTTACAAATTGGTTCCAATAATCCCGGCCTAGCACCTAAAAATGCTTCCCTAAATGCATGTTTACCAGCAGTTTGAAACGCAATATCTTTTGAGTCTACCGGATGTTGCTTCCCATCATAAAAATCCACCTTCACATCCACTACATGGCATCCGGAAAGTACACCATCTTCCAAAACAGTTTTTACTCCTTTTTCAACCGAAGGCACAAACACCCTATCCACATTCTGTCCTCGAAGTGACTCGATAAACTCAAAACCTTCTCCTCTGGCTTTGGGTTCAATTCGCATCCATACTTCAGCAAATTGTCCAGCTCCTCCGGATTGTTTTTTATGTCTGTATTTTGATTCTCCTTTTCCATGAATGGTTTCACGGTAGGGAATTTTAGGTTGAATAAGATCTATTTCGATATTAAACCTTCGCTGGAGTCTTTCAATTGAAATTTTTAAATGTAGTTCTCCCTGTCCAGAAATAATAGTCTGTCTTACCTCGCTATCCACACGATAAACAAATGTGGGATCTTCTTCATGAAGTGCTGCCAATCCCATGGCAAGTTTTTCCTCATCACCTTTGGAATGTAATTCTACAGCTGAATGGATATTTGGATTTGGAAATTGAGTTTTTGGAAGAGATACTTTTTTAGAGGCACTGCATAATGTATCTGAAGAATGAGTATTTTTCAACTTGACAACTGCTCCCATATCGCCTGCATTCAATTGCTGTACACTGGTTCGAGTCTTTCCGTTTAACACCGATAATTGCCCAACACGTTCATTGTTTCCTCTGCTTGTGTTCACAAGGTCAGAACCAGAAATCACTTTTCCTGAATATACCCTAAAAAAGGATAAATCACCTACATGGGCTTCACTAATCGTTTTAAAAACCTGAGCCACGGTTTCTGAATCATTAATGGATATCTGTGATTCATTTCCATTGCTGTCCAACACAGAAATAGCGCCCCTGTCTTTGGGAGAAGAACCATATTTTGAGATGAAATCCATGATACGGGGGACACCAACATTTGTCTGTGCAGAAGAACAGAAAAGTGGAATCAGGGTTTGATTTTGGACTGCAGCATGAATCCCTCCCCGCATTTCTTCTTCAGTCAATCCTCCCTTCTCAAAAAAAGTTTCCAGCAATGAGTCGTCCGATTCTGCAACATATTCAATTAGTTCTTCATGCAGTTCAGACGCTTTAATTCCCCACTCGTCTTCTGCAGGTGCTTCCGAGTACTTTCCGGATCCATCTGTTTGATAAGTGATAATTTCTTTCCGGAGAACATCAAGAATCTTATTGAATCCAGGTCCAGAATTTACCGGTAGTTGTATGGGAAATACATTTCCCCCAAATCGTTCCTTAGCTGTGTTTAAAATTTCATCAAATTTTGTGTGTTCCCTATCCAGACCATTTACAACTAGCATCTTAGGAATTCCAAATTTGGTGGCATGTTCCCAAACCTGCTCTGTGCCAACTTCGATTCCAGATACTGCATGAATTACCACCATTGCCATATCCGAGACTGAAATAGCTCCAATGGCTTCACCAATAAAATCCAGATAACCTGGAGCATCTATAAAATTGAATTTTTTGTTTTCCCATTCCACAAATAGTGGAGCAGCATGGATAGAAATCTGTCTTTCTTTTTCACCGGGGTGGTAATCAGAAACAGTATTTCCTGATTCTACAGAACCAATTCGATTTATAATACCGCCATTGACTAAAACAGCTTCTGATAGAATTGTTTTTCCGCAACCTCCATGCCCAACAATCGTAAAATTACGAATGTCAGCTGTTTGATAATCTCTCACAATAGTAATCCTTTATTATTTAAATATAATTAAAAACGGGCAGAATTGTAGCCTTATATTCCGTTCACAACCAAGAGTTTTTCACTCATTTCGTTTCAGGGATCATTACAGCATGTTGGTTGATATATTCCCTCAAGACAGGCACAATAAAAATCCCTTCCAAATCCATTATAGAAAATTCATGTGCCAAAATACGTAGCCTCTGTTCAATTGGTTTCATTTTATTTAATACAATGATTTTATCCTGCCTGATGATACATCCTCCTCCGTTAAAATCACCTTTCCCCTGAATAATTCGCAATCCCAATTTTTCAGCTAATGTTTCAAAATGTTCCATTAATTGATTTGGTTTCATTTACAATAAATCTCCCCGATTTGATTCTGTTACCAAATCTACCATTGACTTTACTTTTTCCACCTGATCCTTATGTACAACCAAAGTGGCATCATCTGTGTGAATAATAACTACATTTTCGAGTCCGACCACAGCAGTAAAATGATCTTGGGAATATATAAAATTGTCTTTTCCGTTTAAAACCATACCCTCACCCCGCACCACATTTCCTCCATTATTTTTTGGCAGAATATCATAAAGAGCATTCCAGGAACCTAAATCACTCCATTCAAAATCTGCTTTGATAACATAAGCATCAGAGCCCACTTTTTCCATGATTCCATAATCAATGGATTCCGGAGTGATGGCTTTCCATAGGTTGCTAATATCTTGATTCTTTTTTATAATTGGTTTCATTTTAATCAATTGTTTATACAGATCCGGTAGGTAAACCTTCATCAGATCCAAAAGTACATTTGCTCTCCAGATAAATATTCCTGAATTCCATAAGAAATCACCGCTTTTTATGAACCGTTTTGCTAAACTGAAATGAGGTTTCTCTGCAAAGGTTTTTAAATGGTATGTATCAACTTGACCTGCAACTTTATCTTTGGTATACTGTATGTATCCATACGCGGTGGAGGGATAAGTCGGTTTAATCCCGATAGTCGTAATGGAATATTTTTCTTGCACTAATTGATTGGCTGTTTTTAATGCTTTTTGAAATTTTTGATGACCCACTATCAGATGATCTGCAGGAAACACTCCCATCACACTATCTTTTTTCAATATTTCCAAATGTAACGCAGACAGACCGATGCATGGAGCAGTATTTTTCCCGCTGGGTTCAACAATAATGTTCTCTATTGGTATTCCTTCTATCGTTTCAAAAATTTTATCCGCAAGATCCGACCGGGTTACAATAAAAATATCATCAACAAATTTTATTTTTCGGAGGCGATCAACAGTCATTTGAAGCATGGAACTCCCACCCACTATATTTAATAATTGTTTTGGATTTTCTTTACGGCTCAGGGGCCAAAACCGGGTACCGCTCCCACCTGCCATGATGACACAATACAATTTCTAATTCAATCCTAAATTAATCTCTTTAATTTCGTAATCCCAATTTGCCCGGATATCAATTGTGTCAGGATAAATATAGAACCATTCTGCTGGTTTAAAAGGTAAAACCTCCCCGTAACTGTAATCCTGACTATTATCCGCATCTTTAAAAAATAATAAAGTGTATTTACCTGAGGGCAATGTGTTTAATTCAAATGTTGAATCAGAATTTACAACCGTTGTATATCTGTCTGCGGGATTATCAAAAGATACAGCCTCAACAACTAATTGCTGTATCTTTTGATTAACAATCATCCCCATCAGTCGACCATAACCGAGACGATCTTTCGTGGTTATTTTAATGGAATAAATCGAATCTTCCAATGAAACATAACGCAGGGTGTCCAATGATTCCAAGGTGAGTGAATAGATCAAATTTTCTTCCCACCCTTTTTTTGGTAAAATATTTATTTTCATGGGAGTTTCCCAAATAATATTCATTGCCAACGTATCTGTATCATTTTTTGTTAATGTATAATTAAAAAGAGGACAATATTTTTTAACCGGTCTGGATAATATAACTAGGATACTCTCAGAGCTAATTGTTAATATAATTTCTACTGGAGGACCCCCATCTTTATCCGGGTTCAATGTTAGTGTTTTTCCGGGCTTTTTAATTTCAAGAAAGGTTATATCTGTATTTGAAGGAACTTTTGCTTTGATTTGCACTGAGTCCAACAAGATTTTATCTTCATTTATTATCAATCTTGATTTAACTATCGTTTTTACATTTCTATTGAGAGAGTCAATAAAAAATACCAGATTATTACCGTTCTCCGGATCCAAAAATATTTCAGGGATAAGCAGAAGAGTATCCTCTTGAATAATATGTACGAGATTTTTTAAAGGGAGTTCTTTTACCGATCTGTTAAAAAATAATCTGCCCCATCGTTGGTCAACAACATCAGAACGAGTGAGTTTCAATGGAGATTCATGTGTTTTCATCCTCATTGTCACATTGGCAATTACATCCTGATCATTCAAAAACAAAGCCTCTGAAATTGGCAGGCCTAATCGAAATACTGCAGATCCCACTGGCCTTCCGACGCTTTCTCTCCCTAAACCTAAAATACAATACCGTCCAGACGACAAATATTGCAAGCTAAAAAAACCATCATCATCAGCATCTGCAGTATATTCTGGTTGGGAATAATAGATGGAGTCACGGTGAGCATCCTCTTCCCATTTCCAGAGATGGACAGATACTTTCTCCTCATCATAAAGTTTTCCTGAAATTTCACCTGAGTCAATGATATCTCCTGTGCTAAATGCAATCTGACTTCCTTTTTCAAGAGGCACACCATGTTCATCTTTCAGATCTCTGTTCATTGTTAAAATATATGTTCGGTTTGATTCGAGTTCTTTTGGTGTTTCAATCACAATAACATCATCCTGTAATTCAACTGTCAACTTTCCCTTGATTTTTGGTGAAATGGAAAAGGCTTTTTCAAGTCCGGTATCGCTCATATACTCTGAAAAAAAAAGACGAATTTTACCTCCGTTCCATCCCGAGGTTCCATGGGGTGGTTCACTGCCAATTAATTCAGGAGGAGTTATATCTTTCGGACCTCCAGATGGCGCTTTAACGGCAGCACAGGAGTTCAATAAAATGAGACAAAGTATAAGATTAAAATATAAAAATACTGTTGCCTGTCTACTGGTCATAATAGAATTTCTGAACTGTCAGGAATTATTCTGATTTAAAGACTCAAATTTACAGGAATTTCTCTTAAAAAAGTGATGGACTTCAATGTGACTGCACAAGTGATACACCAGACTTTCACACCACAATTATAGGCTTGAACAAGTGCTTCACCAAATTGGGGGTCCCTTTTCCACATGGGTTTAAATAATTTTCCATCTCCTCTCTGGCAAACAAATAAAATACC
>CAZOUJ010000040.1:0-1650 GCA_964582955.1 uncultured bacterium | reverse complement strand
GAGAAAAAATGGTTTATCTTTTGGTGATTCCTAAAGAAAATCAATTCTGTGTTTACCCACTGCCACTTCAGATCTAACGAGGTTATAGTTTCTGAACATTGGCAAATTATTTTTTATTAATGATTCTTTTACAAAGCGATTGGGCAAAGTAGATACTAAAGAAATAAATTGTCCATTATGACGGACCATGACAGTTGTGAACCGTGTTTTTCTTGGTATTTCATCTGAGACTGGTCTTAGATATAATTCCGCATCCGGAAGCAACAATTCCTTCAATCTCCCTGGATCCGGCAAGTGACTTTGAACCAATTCTCCATCTATTTCCACTACCGTTAAAAACCGGTTAGGACGGGAATGGAATCTTCCTTTGATAAGAGGTCCCTCAATCTTCACAGACAAATTTAATTCACAGAAGTAACATATATCAATTTTCTTTCAGGAACGGGGAATTATTATGTGAAGTTTAACTTATAATAAATACTGGTTTATTCAATAGTTTCGGGTTTGAAGAAGGGGGAGGGAATTTATTGACATAATTTCATGTATTCATTTTCTTCCGTTTTTCTATAACCTTTTTTGCTAAATCAGCAAGTGATTCTGATTTTATCAGCTTCCAAATTGATTAACGAACACTCCCGCATTTATTATAGATAATTTTTTAGAAAAATTACCTCCTAATCAAAAAACTAAGACTACTACTTAACCACATAAATTTCTATATTATTCCAAAAAAGATTCCAGTCAATTTATTTATATGAATTAGTGTATCTTTGAAACAAATAATATAAAATATTTCATGAAATATTTCGGTTATTACTATATTTTTATTCCCTTTCTATTTTCTTTTGTCTTCTTTAACTGCAGTGATTATGGAGATCCTGAGGTTAAAGGGTGCACCAATCCGGATGCATGTAACTACAATTCCGATGCCATGGATGATGATGGATCATGTGAAGTTCCAACAGCATGTGACACATGTGCGGATAATGCGGTCGTAACTAATGGTGCCTTAGGTATTTGTGACACCTGTGTTAACGATGCAATTGTAAATATTGATCAAGATGATTGTGGTGAATGTGGTGGTGACAATTCAAGTTGTGTAAATTATTCTTCAGAAATTCAGCCAATCTTATCCAGCAATTGTATTGGATGCCACCCAAATTCAGGAGGGTTGAATTTATCTTCATATGCTGATCTTATGGAAGGTGGAAACAGCGGTGCAATTATTATATCGGGGGATCATATAAATAGTTATCTATGGCAAAGAGTGAATGATGGTTCCATGCCTCCGGGAAGCGATCCTGATCTTTCCACTGAACAGGTAAACCTAATTAAACAATGGATAAACGAAGGAGCACAGGATAACTAAATGAAAAATTTTATTTTCCCATTTATTCTTTCATTTCCTCTTTTTGCTTTGCCACGGTTTGCAGCAGAAAACGGAACGTCCTGTAATCTATGTCATGTAAATCCAACCGGAGCAGGACTTAGAAATGATTATGGTATATCACTCTTTTCCATAGAAGAACTGCCCATGGAAAAAGGAATGAAATTTACAGAAGATGATTACACCGGGATGGTCCTGGAGAATTTGCGTTTCGGGGCTGATTTACGGTTCCAGGTTCTATCTCACACAGATAATCAAGAAGC
>CAZOUJ010000039.1:10392-11409 GCA_964582955.1 uncultured bacterium | reverse complement strand
TCCATTCACTGCTCACGTGCCAGTTCACTCCCGGAAGCCAATCCTCGAACAGCGCTTCTATATCGTTGTCATCATACGCTTCCTGGAATCCCATGATATCTGGTTCCAAAGCTTTGATGATCCGCTCAAATCTTACTTGACGTCCGGAGTCAAACAGCCCATCACTCCAAACATTGTAAGACAGAATTCTTAGATGCTCTGTTTCGTTTTTTTCAAGTGCAATGATTTCCGGTGATGGTACCGGTGTATAATCAAATTCGTATTCTATCCCTCCCGGTTCATCAGGCAGATTGTCAGGAGCGGCACCGCTCCCCTGTAAGACAATCTTAATGGTTGTTGGTTCCTGGATCCCATCCATCTTTAAAATAGCGCTTGAACGGCTGAAGGCAATTTCAAATCTTTTACCTGTAATGGTGGGAGCAATCCTCAAGGTTAAGTCATTTTGATAAATTTCGATCGTTCCATCCATAATATAAAATTGTCCACTTTTACACCCAAAACACCAATCCAATTCCGCTCCGATCCCATGAACAGGATATCCAGTTTCTGAATTAGCATCTGCATCAATGTAAAGATGAATGTCATTCCAATCCTGCATAAGAATATCATCAAATTGGAATTCTAAAAAGATAAACAGAAAATTATTATCATTTGCAATTTTTAGGTATTCAAAATCTTCCTCCCCTCCGTCCCCCAGTTCATCGGTGTGTGCTACACTAATAGCAGCCCAATCATTAAAAAGGCCATCAATCGTTATGGGCGAGGACACCCTCTGAGAAAATATAACCGAGTGATAAAGTATGATTAGATAAAGATAATAATTAATTTTCATATTGGTTTCCTATCACATTAACCAGATCATTTACCACGGAAGATGAGATAAATCTATATTGCCTCCAGAGAAAATTACACCTGTTTTTTGGCCACAGAATGATGCAGGATTATTTAAAACCGCAGCCATTGTCACTGCGGAAGACGGTTCCACAATTATTTTCATTCTTTCCCAAACAAACCGCA
>CAZOUJ010000039.1:6032-10366 GCA_964582955.1 uncultured bacterium | reverse complement strand
TCTGCAATTGTAGATGGATAGTTAGATGGCACAATTTCTCCAGACTTTATTGAACGTAGTGCATCATCCGCACTCTCTGGTTCCACACCTATGAGCTTAGCATTTGGAAGGAGTCTCGATACTACAACACCGGTTCCACTTATAAGTCCTCCCCCTCCAATGGGTGCGATAATAAAATCTAAATCCTTAACTTCATTGATGAGTTCTAAGGCTACCGTTCCTGCGCCTGAGATCACCATGTAGTCATTATAGGGATGGATTAGAACAGCACCAGTTTCCTGTTGAACTTTTAATAAGGTTGACTCTCTGCTCTCAACAGAAGGCTCACAATAGATCAAGTTTGCTCCATAACCTTTCATTGCGTCAATCTTTACCTGTTGAGTGTTTTTTGGCGTCACAACATGGGATATTATTCCGTTTAATTTTGCGGCAAGGGACAAGGCTGCACCATGGTTCCCTGAAGAAACCGTAACAACACCTCTTTTTGTTTCATCTTCCGATAAAGATAAAACCGCATTGGAAGCTCCCCGCATTTTAAAGGACCCGGTTTTTTGGAAATTTTCACACTTAAAGACAATCTCCCCATCAATGATTGAATTCACCGATTGACTGGTTAATACAGGGGTTCTATGAATCAATGGCTTGATACGCTCGTGCGCATGTTTAATATACTGGAATGTTGTCACGGATGTCATTTTATTTTTTATCAGGGAAAAGGATACTTCCGATGACAAGTCCAACGATCGAAACAGTAATTGCAGGTAAAACCTCATCTATGTTGCTGTAGGCAGCGCTAGGTATCAAATTTTGAATAAATCCAGCTTCCTTCCAAATCAGAGTTGTCAGGGTTCCTGATGAGATAGAAAAAATAGCCCCTATCTTCGATGCTCTTTCCCAAAAAAGTGCTGCCACTAGTGCGGGTGTAATAGATGCACCGTAAATGGTGTAGGCATAGAGAGCTCGTTCAAAAAAACCTGCTGATTGTGCAAATCCAAGAGAAACAATGTATGCCACAATACCTAGTACCAGAACTAGTAGGCGACTAAGTAATACAATTTTTTTCTCATTGGCATCTTGATTAACATAGTTCATATATATGTCACGCATCAATGTCGTAGCTGGAACAAGGAGAAAGCTGTCTGCCGTTGAAATGATAATACCCACAATAGTGGTCATCATGATAGCGCTGAGAAATACTGGTAAAAATTTATGGCTTGCATAGATGAGTACATATTTACCTATTTCAGCATCTGGGATCATGCTCGAGCTCACCCAGGCAGCAAAAATGATCATCAATTCTGCTGCTGCCACAGCAAAGATCAAGGTAGTGGTTGCCAATTTTGCCCCTTTAGCATCTTTACTAGCAAAAAAGCGCTGATACATATTGGCATCCCCTAGGATAAGCAAAAAGGGAGGAAGACAAAAATTGATGATATCCATTGTAGAATAAACACCAAAAAAATTCATATGATCTGCTTTGCCCATCGTTTCGAAGGCTTCTCTCATTCCGGAAAACCCACCGGCTTCTGCCAATAGGATGGGAATGGAAATAAGAAAAGAAAGTAAAATGATCAAACCATTTGCAACATCAGTATAAGCAACACTTACCAGTCCCGCAAGCATGGTATATGCAATAATGAATATCGCAGCGATAATGGTCCCTGTTTCAACAGTAATAAGTGATTCCCCTGCCTCATTTATTAAAACTGTATGCAAAACCGCACCACCAGCATTGTACTGATAGCTCACAATAACCATGTAGGCCATTACCAAGGAAATGACGGACAGAATCCGTGCAATGGGACCAAACTTATCTCCAATTATTTCCGGTACAGTAAACTTTTCATAGTCTCGCACTTTTCCTGCAATCCGAGTCAGTAAAATAATTCCCAGAATACTTCCTATGGGTAACATAAGGGCAGCCATCCCCGTTTCATAGGTTTTACCAGCATTCCCAAGAATAGATCCGGTGCCCATCCAGGTTGCCAGCATGGTTCCCACCAAAATCCAAGGTGTGAGACTTCTGCCCGCTACTGAAAAATCAGCCTGGGTATTTATTTTCCTTGCTTTGTATAGCCCAATACCGATGAGCACAAATAGATATATGGATATTGTATATAGATAGATCATTTAAACTATGAAAACCATTTTGAGAATGGTTACTGGTATTACCAAACTGGGGGTCAGTCCAGCATTAACCGTCGAAGATGTCGAATAGGAATAGAGCTGTGAGACAGTAATTCTTCATGAAACACTTTCAAATTGAAATTGCTTCCCTCCTTTTCTTCAACATCTCTCTTTAGGTCCCACATGAGGGTGCTACCTACGAAATAGGTGGAGAGTTGACCGAAAGATAGTTGTGCCCTTCTCCATTTTGCAGAAGCTTCCGCTTCTTCCTGAAATGTCTCCTTCACCATGAGCTCCATTGCTTCCTTTTCAGTCATGTCCCCCGCATGAATTTTCTGATCAATGATTGCGTTAGCAATTCCTCTCAGTTTCCATTTCATCTGTACCAATTTATATCTGGGATCCCAATTTCCAAATCCCTCTTCAATCATCATCCTTTCTGTATAGTGCGCCCATCCTTCCACCATCACTCCACTTCCCAAAACAGATCGAATAATGGATGGATGCTGATTTGCATAATACAACTGAACATAATGACCTGGTAAGGCTTCATGGATAGATAATATTTTCACAGAAATTCGGTTATATTCCCGCAGGAATGATTCTGCTTTTTCATCAGACCAGTCTTTGGGAATCGGTGATACATTGTAATAGGTCTGGAGATTATCCTCCAAAGGTCCAGGGGCCTGAAGAGACGCTATTGAGAATCCCCTCTGGTATTCTGGTGTCTCCCGTATTTCAAGTGGTTTGGATGGATCAAGAGTCAATAAATCTTTATCCATTATAAATTGATTTAATTCATCAATAGTTTCTTTCGCACTCTTAACAACTTCATGTCGTTCTACATGATCATCGGCAATACTGTCTAACACTTTTTCAATCACATTTAATTGTTCATCATGTGACCGAATGCTAGGAGGATGTCCAAATAATTTTTCATAAAGCGGTACAGCTAAGTCCAGCATTTCTAACTGAACTGATTTTAACTCAGCCCTAGAACGATTTAACACTTCATCTGCTGATATTCCTTCATTCAGTGTGAATGGAAGTAACTCACTGTAAAGTTCTTTTCCCAACCTGAAGTCTTTATGAGGACCGGATTTTAATTTTTCAGATAAATAATTTTGATATTTTTTGATAGCTTCGGATGCTTCCTCTCCAGATTGTTTCAATTTTTCCGCAAGTTCAAATTTTAAATCTTCCATAAATAACGGCAGTTCCTCTTCTATAACACTGATCAACCCGTCACACTGTGCAATTGCTGTTTCAATATGAGGTGCCGGCATGATATCAAGAATGGCTCGTGCGTTTTCAAGGAATTCTGGGGTCGCACCAATTCTTTCATTTAAACTGGTTGCTCTATCATCCTTTGGAGCAAATTCATATCCCATGAGAGTTTCATATCCCGAGCCGAGAGTCCAAACAGGTCCCATGGGATTCCAGGTATAGCTTTTTATTTTTCTTAAATGAAAAATATTTTCATTCAATGAATGAACCATCATATCGTAGTCCACCTGGTCATCCTTGTTTAAAGACTCCGGATTTATATTTTTCAACTGATTCAGAAAAGATTCAGTTATATTCATATCTTGAACATAATCTTCCATTCTATTGGAAGGTAGCTCTGCATCATAGGTATGAATACCAATCCATGTTGCGGTGACTGGATTTGATCGAAAATACCAGTTCAAATAGGATTCCCTGATTTTGTCAAAAGTTTTTTTATCGCCGTTATACATGATAATCAAAATAATAAAGATTACGAATAACCCAGTAATTGATATAGTTTTGGCTGGAGATATTTTCATCTTGAATTGTAAAATTACCTCGTTTCACCCCAAATTCCAACATCAACTATGTTTCATAAACGAATTACTCATCTTTTATTATTTTGCTTAATGATTTATGGGTGCGCAGAAAAATCAGATTCAAACCCAACAAAATTGAAAAAAGTAGATAAAAAACAGGAAGATACGAAAGGGAACCGGCTGGCCCGGGAAAAGAGTCCATACCTTCTTCAACATGCCAATAATCCCGTGGATTGGTATCCCTGGGGAGAGGAGGCATTTGCAAGAGCAAAAGAACTTGATCGTCCTGTGTTTCTTTCAATAGGGTACTCCACCTGTCACTGGTGCCATGTAATGGAGCATGAATCTTTTGAGGATGAGGAAGTAGCAAATCTTATGAACCAGTATTTTATCTCTATC
>CAZOUJ010000039.1:5369-6022 GCA_964582955.1 uncultured bacterium | reverse complement strand
TATCAAAGTTGACCGTGAAGAACGACCTGAAATTGATCACGTTTACATGTCTGTCTGCAGGGCAATGACGGGGCGAGGAGGATGGCCATTAACTGTTATCATGACACCGGACAAAGAACCATTTTTTGCTGGTACATATTTCCCAAAACAGGGTAGAGGGAACCGCCCGGGAATGATGCAGTTAATCCCCGCTATTGCCAGAAACTGGCAACAGGACCGAGAAAAGCTTTCAGGAAATATATCTCAAATAAAGGAATATTTGGAAAAAACCAACAACAAACCTTTAGGAAATTTTCCGAATGAATCCATTTTGAATGATGGGTTTAGTCAATTTCTGAAACGCTATGATCATGAGTTCGGTGGATTTGGTAAAGCACCCAAATTTCCTTCTCCACAGGATTTTATTTTTTTGTTGAGATACTATCACAAAACAAAAGACGAATCAGCCCTTATAATGGTTGAAAATACTTTAAAGCACATGCAGAAAGGAGGTATCTGGGATCATATCGGTTTTGGCTTTCACCGGTATTCTACTGACCGGGAATGGCTTACTCCTCATTTCGAAAAAATGCTTTATGATCAGGCAATGCTTTCCTTAGCCTATCTTGATACTTATCAAATTACCGGAAATGAATTCTATGCGGAGACAGCCC
>CAZOUJ010000039.1:0-5359 GCA_964582955.1 uncultured bacterium | reverse complement strand
ACCTGTGGACATTGGACGAAGTAAATCAGATTTTGGGAATTGAGGATGGAGAGAAATTCATCACAGCATATAATATGAAGGAAGATGGGAATTTTCGGGATGAGGCCACACGACAGTTCAACGGAAAAAATATTTTACATCAAAAAAAGAATTTGAAAGATTTAAGCCGTGACTTGAAAATCGGTAAAAAAGATCTGAAAGAATTTATTCAGAACTGCAGAACAAAATTAATGGAAGAAAGGGAAAAACGAATACATCCGCTGAAAGATGATAAGATCTTGACAGATTGGAATGGTCTAATGATTGCTGCTTTGTCCAAAGGCGCATCCGTTTTGCAGGAACCAACTTATTTAAAAGCTGCAGAAAAAGCTGCAGATTTTGTTATGCAGAATTTAAGAGATCCCAAAGGGAAACTCCTAAAACGCTATCGAAATGGAGATGCTGATCTGGACGCACATTTAGACGATTATGCATTTATGGTTTGGGGCTTGCTCAACCTCTATGAAGCCGGATTTGACACTAAACAGTTAAACCGTGCTGTTGAACTTTCGGAAATAATGGAAAAAGATTTTAACGATGATGAGAAGGGAGGATTTTTCCTTGGAAGCGATCATGCTGAGAAACTGATCATTAGGGCTAAGACAGGATATGATGGAGCCATCCCATCAGGAAATTCTATCGCTGTTTTGATATTGAATCGTTTATATCGCATGACTGGAAACTTAAAATGGGCGAATCTTTCTGAAAAAACTCTACGGTCATTTTCACAGGATTTGCAACAAGTACCATCAGGGTATACAGCAATGATCCTAGGATTTATGTATGATGCGTATGGGGCAAAGGAAATTGTTGTGGTGGGTAATGGCAGATATGAAGAAACACAGTCAATATTAAAAGAACTACAATCATTGTATATCCCACAAAAAATCATGATCTTTAAAGATACAAACAAAAGACGTGATCCTCTCACCAAAATCGCTCCATGGACAGAAAATCATTCGATACAAAACAATAAACCTACTATATATATCTGTGAAGATTTTGCCTGTAGCTTACCTACTACCAACTTAAAAAAAGCGATAGAATTAATCCAAAATTCAAATGAATAAACAGGCCCTTATTTTCTATTTGATCAATATTGTAGGTGGGATTGGAGTATTGGTTTCCTATGCGCACGGACTATTGACTCAGGTCGAACTACGGGGAGGGTTATGGGGCACAGTTCCTGAAAGCATTCAACCTTATTATACTATGTGTATGGTGCTTGCAGCTCTAGGCTATTTCTTCTTTACTGCTTACATTATTATTTATGTTCCATTTGGTAGTGAACATATCTTCGGAACTTTTAGCTTCAAATTAATAAATCTACTTTATGCTGGATTTATAATCCCCTCTGCATTTTGGATCTCTATGACTTTTTCTATGATGATCAGTCCTAATCCTCTGCTCTGGATCGGGATTAGAAGTATATTATTTATTGTTGGTTTTTCTTCAGTAGGCCTACTTGGGGCTTTTATCTTTTCTGAATTTGATAAATCATCATGGCTCTATTATGCAGGGATTATTGGACTCATCCCATTCTGCGTACAAACCATGATCCTAGATGCCCTTATCTGGCCCACCTGTTTCCGAATATAATAAATAGAAAAAAGTATTATTATTATCTAAGTAACACATTCTGAAACCAGAACAATCCAATCACAGTTTTTACATCGGTAATTTTTCCATCTATTACCAATCTTATTGCCTGGTTGAGAGTCATTGGATTAAGCTCCAAAAACTCATCCTTGTCTTTTTTCTCACTTGTTTTAATTAAATCTTCAGCCAGATAAAGCCACATTCTTTCATTTGATATCCCAATAGCAGGATGAATATGGGGCAGAAATGTGATTTTTTTAGTTGTATATCCAATTTCCTCTTCTAGCTCTCTTTTAGCACAAACCTCTGGAGGTTCTCCTTTGTCCAGTTTCCCTGCAGGAAATTCAATAAACACATTATTAGCTGGATAACGGTATTGATTTATAAGCCCAAGTTTCCCATCAGGAAGAACCGGAATGATGCATGATGCACCAGGATGATCTATCCATTCACGGGTACTGGTCTTCCCGTTCGGCAATTGGACCGTATCAAGATAAACTTCCAACAATCGACCAGAGAATACATGTTTGGATGACAGTTTTGATTCTGTCAGTTCAGTGGACATTGTCATACTGAAAAAAGAGTACTATTGTTGTAAATCAATAATCAACTGCGGGGCTATGTCTATTTCTGATTCATCTGGATCTGAGAATATCCATTCCGATGCTAGTTATCCCTACCTCAAGGGAGGGTTGAGAAAAGAGGAGTATAATGAAATAAAGGTAAAGCCAGAAAAAGTATCTCACTAAAAATATTCAATATATATAATCTTTAGTTCACGGTTAAAATAATTCACTTTGTCATCATCAAACAGCAGATTATTAAAATCCATTTCTATATGCAGGCGGTCAACAAAGGTCCATCGGACAGCTGCATTTAAATAACCTCCTCTATTTAAAGCAAGTGATTCAGCGGTCATGTCATTTTCATTCAAAGCAGCATTATATTCAACCAGAAGTGACAATTCAGGATTAATCTCTATATCCAGTCCAAAAAATAAACTGGGATCGTCGTCCCCATCCTTGTCCTCTAAGAAATTTTTACTCATCCCCGCATGGAGTCCCGCATTGCCCAATGGAGTCTTCCAGTTCTTACTGGCAGAGACATAAGCACCATATGCCTTGATATCATACCTTTCTATAGATAATGGTTCTAATGGTTCACCATGCCCATCCACAGGGGTATATTCAGAGGTGTAAGCGCCAAATCCTTGTGTCGAAAGACCAATGGCACATCCTGGTGCAGATCCCGTTTCATCCAAGAGATGATATTTAAGGTTTACTTCCGGACGAGGATACCATTGAAGAGAATCATCACCAATAAGGTTTCCTGCTCCAAAGGACAGTCCAAACTGAAACCTGTCTGTAATTCCAACCGTGAGTCCGGTAGTTAGTCCACCCTTTTTCTGAACTCGCAAGTCCATGGAAAAACTTCCTCGCACAAGTGTTCCCGCTGTTGGAACGGTTATGAGATTTGTAGGAGGTGGATAGGTGGTTCCTTGAGCGATAATGAAGTTGAATAAATATGCAATGGTAATGAATTGGTATGTGTTTTTCATAGTCTTTATAGTTTTAATTGACAATAAATTTATGTGAAGATATCCAGCAAATCAATATAGAGTTTCACTAGACTATATTCAATATTTTATTTTATGGGGTTCAAATTTTCATCCAATTGATTGGATAATCGATAACGAAAAATGCTTGATGAAGGTGTATCACAAATATAGATAACACCACGACTATCTATTGTTACGGCTCTAGGTTTTTCCAGAGTGCCTATTATCTCCACTCTATAAAATTTGCCAGCATCTGTAAAAAGTGTATCAATTAACAAAGTATCTGTTCCTTGAATATCCCAGGATTCCCAGGTTGGGATATCTATTGTCATTTGCTCCACCCCTGCTTTTTTGAAAAAGCTTCCATCGGGATTAAATACCTGAACCTCATGAGCATTTGTGTTTGCAATATATATCATCTGGTCTTGATCTACCGAAATATCTTCAGGAAATGGAAAATTGGTTGTGTCCATTATATCATTTCCCTCCCATTCGACTGCAAAGTTATATTGAATATAATCTCCTTCCTCATCAGGCTGAATCTGGTGAAGGCTGAAAAAATCACCAGATTGAGAATAATAAATGTCCCCATCTACATCCACATCAACGCTAAGAGGCTGATTGACAAAACCCGCTCCGGTTCCATACTCCGCAACGTTTTTTCCAAAATGTCCTGCGTGCGCCCAGACTTCCTCTCCCGTAGATAATTTAAGATAATACGTTTTGTAAAAGTCAATTCTGATTATTCTATTATGATATGTATCCGTTACATAAATAAAATCGGAATCGTCACCCGGTGCTGATAAACCTGAAAATTTTGATTCCGCGGTCTCAAAATATTCGTCTGCAAAATTATGGTCAGGGTTTCCACCATCAAAAAATAAATGTGGGCTAAGTAGGGAGTCAATTAAAACATCCATATTTTCCCATTCTAAATCAACTAAAATCGAATCAATTCCAACATCATTCCAATATTGATTCCAACAATAAATATTCTGACTACCATCAATAAAAAATACATTCATCTTCTGGTCGATATCAACATCAATGGGGGTGATTTCTTCATCCCCAATGACGATGCTGACTAAATCATCAAACCCTGAGGCAATATCTCCATCCTGCTCCAAAACAAATATACTGTTTGCCGCGGAATCCGCAATGAAAATATGGCCATCCTGAGCAATAGAAATTTCAATTGGACTTTGAAATCCGTAACTCTCATCCCAAATTGGACTTAAAAGCAAATAGGTTGTATCACCAGCAGAAAATTCCATCTCATTGGAGTTGATTTCTGATGGAAGCTCCATTTTTTCAATGCATCCGGAAGAAACCAAGATGCACAGAAAGAGAATATAAATCGGAAGTAAAACAGTTGACTTTTGTGAAATCAGTTTCATTTTTTCCATTTTACTCACAATGAAAATCCTATTGTCAGCCAGGTTGGATTTGTCAAATGATCATGAAAAGAAAAGCTGTAATCAATAGTTAAGTGAATATTACCCACAGGTATTTTAATACCAGCACCAAAAGAGAAATCTTCTTCGGATTTATTAATCTTATATCCACCACGCACACTAAGCATTTTCAAGAATAAATATTCTGCTCCAAGAGAAATATTTTCTGAATCATCTACAGGATGGTTTAATTGAATCGCAGCAATTAATGTTGATTCGGAAAAAGAATAAATATCCATAGCAGCACCTACACGAAACACCGTGGGCGGACTGAATTCTTCAAACTCGGTTTCAATTATCGTTTCTTCTCCCGTATCAGTGTCTAAAACATTTTTGAGATATTTTCCTTGAGGTTTCGCCTGTGAACCAAAATGAGAAATTGATGCGGAGAATCGAAGTGTTTTAAATCCTGTCCAGTAAAACGTGCCCATGTCCAGCATAGGGGCAGACATTTTATTCCCAGCCAGGTCTTCCTGCACATGCTTGAGGGTAATACCAAAACTAAATCTGTCTGTCATCCGCGCACCATAGGTTAACGCGAAAAACCTATCTTGAAATACAAAGTAGTTTCCAGTTCCGTGAGGTAAATATTCGGTGGTTTCCATCATTGGAGCCATATGGAGAATTCCTGCACTTATGCCTAAATAATGACGGCCATTAACTTTCCTGATCATACTGAAATAATCAAATTGGATTTTGATGATAATCT
>CAZOUJ010000038.1:0-11476 GCA_964582955.1 uncultured bacterium | reverse complement strand
ATTGGTATCCTTATTCTTGCTATCCATAACGGTGGCAAAATTACATGTTGAGCCCTGCTTTAACAAAGAAAATCGACAAATAATTTTGACTAAAACAATATATTTTGAAATTTGACATAGGTAAGAAACAGGCATTAAATTTCGCACCCGTAAACAGTCAGGATTCTATTGTTTAAGTTCCTAAAATTAAGATTATTATGGTCTTTGTTATTATTCATGTGTCTATGTGGGTCATCTTTTGTTTTTCTGATTTTAAATTGGGAGCAGAATAAAATTGAGGGTGTAATTACAGTAAAAATTCCAAAAGGGAAAACATTAAAAGAGATCACAGGTATTTTGTCAAAAAAGAACATAGTAAAAAGTGACAGGTCATTTATGTTGGCTGTAAGGTCATTAGGATACGAGAAGGACATTCAGGCAGGTAATCTTGTTCTTCATAAACCCAAAACCAACTTCAGATTGATACATCAACTGGTTGATGGTATGCCTGAGCTTATTAAAATCACCATATTGGAAGGATGGAATATCTATAAAGTTGCAAGAACACTGGAAAATACACTGGGGATACATCAGGATAAGGTCATCTCTTTGTGTATGAATAAACGGTTTATCCAAAGCTTGGGCATTAAAGCCCCCACATTGGAAGGGTTTCTGTTTCCTGAAACATATTATTTCGTTGAGACCGAATCCCTTAAAACTATTCTACGGAAAATGGTTTCTGAATATCAGAATAATATAAGTGATGATATGCGCAACCGTATGATAGAGTTAGGTTTTTCTGAGTTACAATTGATAACCTTGGCATCAATCATAGAAGGGGAAGCGATTTATGATGAGGAAAGAAAAAATATTTCTTCTGTATATCATAACCGTCTCCATAGAGGAATGCGTCTTCAGGCAGATCCAACAATTCAGTATATTATAAAGGATGGTCCCAGAAGATTGTTGAATAAAGATTTAAATATAGAATCTCCTTATAATACTTACTTGAACGCAGGTCTTCCTATAGGTCCAATTAATAATCCAGGGTTAAAATCTATTATTGCTGCATTGTACCCTGTAGAAAGCGAATATATTTATTTTGTTGCAAAAGGAGATGGATATCACTCATTCTCAAGATCACAGGAAGAACATATTTTTGCTAAACGGAAATTGGATCGTTTGCGTAAAAAAATCAGGCAGAAACGACTTTTGAAAAAAAAAGGATAGTAGAGAATGGATTTGACCCAATTAAATAAGACTCAGCAAGCCGCTGTGAAAGCCGTTGATGGGCCTGTACTTGTCTTTGCTGGAGCCGGGAGCGGCAAAACACGTGTATTAACCTATAAAATATCTTATTTAATAAATAAAAAAATTGTCAAACCTGAAAATATCTTGGCTATGACCTTCACAAATAAAGCTGCAGAGGAAATGAAATCCAGAGTAGAATCTCTTTTGAATGATTCACAGCTTTCTATTTCCATCGGGACATTCCATTCAATCTGTGCTCGGTTTCTCAGGGATCAAATACATAATATTGGTTTTTCTCCTCAGTATAATATTTATGATACCAAGGATCAGGTAGATCTTATGAAAATTGTACTCTCTGACAGGGGAGTGCTTAAAGATTATTCATCACCAAAAGAAGTTTTGGGTAGAATCAGCTTTTTTAAAAATAAATTAATTTTTCCTAATGTAGCACGGGAACATGCCAAGACTAAAAAAGAAAATAATATTATTGATATTTATGAAGCCTATCAATGTGCATTGAAAGATAATGATGCTTTGGATTTTGATGATTTAATTATGTTGCCTTTGGTCATATTTCGAAAATATCCGAAAATACTTAACGCATTCAGAAAAAAATGGAAATATGTTTTAGTGGATGAATATCAGGATATCAATATTCCCCAATTCAAATTTGTAACATCCATTGTGGGAAAACATAAACAGATTTGTGTTGTAGGAGATGATGATCAATCCATATATGGATGGAGAGGCGCTGAAGTGCGTAACATATTGGAATTTGAAAAGTCGTTTCCTGACTGTAAAATATTTAAGCTTGAAACTAATTATAGATCCACCCAAGAAATTTTAGATGCGGCTACTAAGGTTGTGCAGAATAATAATCACCGAAAGCAAAAAGTATTGCATGCCGATAATGGCAGTGGAGACAAACTGGGACTATTTGAAACCGTAGATGAATTGGAAGAATCTGATGCAGTGGTTTCTGCTATTGGGAAGGAAGTAAAATTAAACAAACGCCGGTTTAATGAATTTGGAGTATTGTATCGTACCAATGCCCAATCTCGGACATTGGAGGATAGTTTGCGTCGCAATGGGATCCCTTATACAATCATTGGTGGTATCCGGTTTTATGAACGGAAAGAGATAAAAAATATTCTTTCATATCTTAAATTAATCGCCAATCCTAAGGATATGATTTCATTGAAAAGAATTGTGAATTTTCCACCTAGAGGAATCGGGTTAAAAACTATTGCTAAATGTCAGGTACTCGCAGATAAAAAGAGACTCCCCATATTTGATGTTTTTAATGATCTGTCCGAATTGGATTTACGAAACAAACAGGTAACTTCTCTCAAGTATTTCCATGATTTGATTACTAAATATAGGGATTTATTAGACAAACTCAGCCCAAACGAATTTACACGTGCAATGGTTGAAGAGGCTGGGATTATTCAATTTTATAAGTCCTCTGAAATGCCAGAGGATATAGAACGTCTTCAAAATACAAGAGAATTATTGAATAGTATCGATGACTTTGTAGATAAAGGTTCTGATTGTGACCTATATGATTTTCTGGCAGAAGTTTCACTGCTCACGGATTTAGACAAATGGAATGATGAGGATAATCGTGTTTCTCTTATGACACTGCATTCATCAAAAGGATTAGAGTTTCCCGTGGTTTTCATTTCAGGTTTGGAAGAGGGATTATTTCCATTATCAAAAACATTTAATATGCCAAAAGAGTTAGAAGAGGAACGTCGGCTCTTCTATGTTGGTCTCACTCGTGCCATGGAAAAAGTGTATCTTTTATATGCAACAAACCGAAGGAAAATAGGCATTGATTATATTGTCGGTTTTGCATCCAGATTTTTAACGGAAATCCCCGAGGAATATTTGGAAAAAATTCCATTTCGTTCTGCTTTAATGCATAAAGTAACTAAAAGAAAGGGTAGATCCACGCGTGTGAAGTCAAAACGAAGTATCACTACATTTGATGATTTTACTGTTGGAGATTTTGTGGAGCATGCTGTGTTTGGAATTGGTAAAATTATGGCATTGAGCGGTACCGGAGAAAATCAGAGGGTTGCAGTTGTGTTTAAAGGCGGAATGAAAAAGAAACTAATTGTTAAATTTGCCAATTTAATTAAAGTTGAACAACAGATATGATACATGGTTAATTTATTTATCTAAAGCTTTTATGATTTAAAAGTCAAATATTCCGTTCACGCTAGAGTGTAATCTCATATTTCAAATTATTTTTTATTCTTATTAAATTACTTTAAATTCATTGAGAATCATTCTCAATAAAATGGTATCTCATAAAAATAAATTAACCCATATACTGCAAAAGTCAGGATTACGATATACTCCTCAGCGACAGGCCGTACTAGACGAATTAAATCGTACCGAAGACCATCGAGATGTGGAGGAAATTTATTTTTCGCTGAAAGGGAGGGGATTAAATGTTTCCCGTGCAACTGTCTACCGTACTCTTGAAATTTTGGTGAATCATGAATTAGTTCGTCGACTGGACTTGGGCGAAGGGAAATACAGATTTGAATCACGTGGGCAGAAACATCATGATCATATCATCTGCTTGGACTGCAATAAAATCATGGAATTTGTAAATGAGCGGATAGAAGAATTACAGGATGAGATAGCAAAAGAATACGGATTTACCCTTACAAAACATGTTCATCAGCTTTTCGGTCGTTGTCTGGATGAAAACTGTCCGAATAAATGACGGCCAACCAACTAAATCCTGGTGAATGCGCAGTTATTTCCGGATTCAAAACCGAAATTAAATCGAAAGCGAGATTGGTGGAAATGGGGCTTCTGCCAGGGACAGAATTTCGTATCATAAAACAAGCTCCTTTTAATGGTGCTATAGAGGTGAAAGTACGGGATTACTATTTATCTTTACGAAGGGAAGACGCCAGTAATATACTCGTTCAGAAAAAAAGATGATCCCTTCACAAACTCTGCAAAATCATTGGATTGCTTTGGCAGGAAATCCTAATACGGGAAAAACTGCCATTTTTAATCTTCTCACGGGTCTGAATCAGAAAGTTTCCAATTATCCTGGAATTACGGTCGAGCGGAAATTGGGAACTATGCATCTAAAAAATAAGCAAGAAATTCAAGTTTTGGATCTCCCCGGATCCTACAGCCTTACACCGGAGTCTTTCGATGAACATATTGTATCAGATGAAATATTTTCATGGCTTCATGGAGTGGAAAAGCCAAGCCTTATTTTATCAGTAGTGGATGTGGAAAACCTGTCCAGAAATTTGTATCTCACCTCACAACTTTTAGATTTAGGAATCCCAGTAATAGTTGTGCTTAATATGATGGACAGAATTAGGGACGGATCACTTGTTTTATCCCCACAGCAATTAAAAGAAAGACTGGGCGCTGCAGATGTTGTTCCAATATCAGCAATTGAAAAAAATGGGATGGAGCATCTGAAAGATTCCATTTTAACCAATCTAAAATCTCCCCCAAATTTAGATATAGAAGACATCCCGTTTGAAATCACAGGAATAATAAGGTCTGCGTTACAACCGATGTATCAGTTTTTCAAAGAAAAAATGCAATATTCTCCCCGGTTTGCCTGGGCGCAGTCAGTGAGAATTACCGGCAGGAAGGAGGCTATAAAATTATACGAATCTGTTAACTCTGGGCATACCTCTCTCAATAAACAGGATTTGATTAAATTAAATAAAATTTATTCAGTTGTTCAGCAAAACCTGAGTGGGAACACACCGGACCAATCAACGCTGGAACCTCAGCTTCGTTATCGCTGGATTGATGGGGTTCTCCTGAAAAAAGAAGCAGGAGACTCAGTAGTTCTTTCCAAAAAAACCAAAAGTGAAAAATTGGACAAAATATTGACTCATAAATTGTGGGGGCCGTTTATTTTTATTGGGGTTTTATATCTCATCTTCCAATCTGTATTCTCCTGGGCGGTGCTACCCATGAATTGGGTGAACAATACGGTGGCACAATTTGGAAACTGGATTTACTTGGTGATGCCTAAAAATATAATCCGGGATCTTATTGTGGAAGGAGTTATTGGTGGAGTGGGCGCAGTTTTAGTATTTATGCCTCAAATTATTTTTCTGGTACTGTTCATGGCATTAATGGAAGACACTGGCTACATGGCAAGGATTGCCTTCATGCTGGACCGTCTGATGTCGAAATTGGGATTACATGGTAGGTCGGTTCTCCCCCTCATGACTGGGTATGCCTGTGCTATTCCAGGAATTATGGCAACCCGAACCATTGACAGTTGGAAAGAACGTTTAGTTACCATATTAATTCTTCCGCTCATGAGCTGCTCAGCACGGCTTCCGGTTTATGCACTGATGATTGGAGCTTTTATCCCCCCTATCCGGTTTTTCGGTATCGTTGATGCACAGGGATTAACAATGGTAGTGATGTATTTTCTGGGAACGGTCACAGCGCTTATTCTAGCAGTGATCTTTAGCAGGTGGATTAAAGTGGAGGGAAAATCCACTTTTATCATGGAAATGCCTCCATACAGAGTCCCGCTTATGAGGTCTGTTTTCCGGCAGGTTTACATAAGAGTGAAACAATTTGTCACTGATGCAGGAAAAATAATCTTGGTTATTTCCGTTATTTTATGGGTTTTAGCATCGTTTCCTAAGACAGAAAATGGCCAAAACATCAAGACTAGTTATGCCGGGGAAATAGGCAAGGTGATAGAACCGTTTATCCGCCCTCTTGGATTTGACTGGAAAATTGGTATTAGTCTACTAACATCTTTTGCTGCCCGGGAAGTGATGGTGAGTACTTTGGCCACCATTTATAATGTAGAATCTGATGATGGTAATGTTGTTAAACTAACGGATGCTTTACAGAAAGACAAAAATCCTGAAACGGGGAAACCTACTTATACTGTGCTTACAGGCATTTCCATCATGGTATTCTTTGTTTTTGCAGCTCAGTGTATGGCTACCTTTGCCGTTGTCCGCCGGGAAACAAATACATGGAAATGGCCCCTGTTCATGATTTTTTATATGACCGGATTGGCTTATGTCATGTCGTTTATCGTGTATCAAGGCGGTTTGCTAATCGGAGTTGGGTAATCAAAATAAGTTAATTTTGGAGTGGTTAGTTATAGTATTTTGTAATCATAATCCTACCCTAAACTGTTTTTTCCATTTCCATTTTTTTGTTTTTTGACACTATTAGTTTAAATCCCATTTTTTCATATAGCGATACAGCTTCGGAATTTCCCCAGACAACATTTAAAGTGAGTTTTTTTGCGTGTATTTTCCTAGCTTGTTCTTCCGCTTTTTCCATAAATATTTTTTCAATTCCTTGTCTCCGAAATTCTTTATCCACATAAATGTGAAATAAATGAATCCGATTTTCTTCAAGGAAGTGTTCCAGATTTATCATTCCTACAATCCATTTTTCTGAAAATGCTCCCCAGGTTTCAGTGTCTTTTTCTTTGTATGAAAGGTTAATCCATTGATTAAACCGAAAAGGATAGGTTATTCTGGGATCGGTGAGATGAAGTTCCTTTGGATTGGAAAACCAGGTTGCGAGACAGGATTTGAGTATTCTGTTGTCTCGGGAATTTTCATAGCTCATTTTTTTCAGATTAATCCTTACTTTCATCATTGAAAATTACCCAATATTTTTTTAGTTGTTTATTCTATTGTTTTTAAAATGATGTGTTGACACAGATAAAAAGAAAGGGAAAATTCAACCGCATGAAAGAGATAACACCAGTTCATAAATTTAAGGAAGGTATGACCATACAAGGATTTTATCTGTGTGTGGATAAACACCTTCGCCATACCCGCACAGGAGATCTGTTCATTGATCTGATTCTCCGTGATAAAACTGGTCAGATTCATGGGAAGATATGGGATAAAGTGAAGTACTTAAATGAAAAATTTAATTCTGGAGAAGCGGTAGTTGCTAAAGCAGATGTTAGTTCCTATCATGGTCGTCTTCAATTGGAAATAAAAAAGATCAGTAGGGCTTCCGTTCAGACTCATGGACGGTATGGATATGACCCTACCTTGATCGTCCCCTCTTCAGAGAAAGAGCCCAAGGGGATGTGGGGGGAATTGCGTGAGTTAGTCAAGAAAATAAAAAACCGCAGGCTAAAAACCTTGGTTACCCAAATATACAAACAGAATAAAGAATCAATCCTTGTTTGTCCAGCATCTTTAACCTCCCACTACAATTATCGGTCTGGGTTATTGGAGTGCATCCTATCCATGAGCAGAATTGCTTTAGACCTGACTGGTAGATACAATGTAGACAGGGACCTCTTATTAGCCGGTGTTCTACTTCATGATATAGGGAAAGTGAAGGAATTATCTTGCGGATTGGAATCAGAGGTGACTGATGAGGGGAATTTTATCGGTCATTCAGTTATTTCGAGAGACATGGTAAAAGAAGTTGCCGGAACTATTGATGGTTTCCCGAAAAACTTGTTATTCAAATTAGAGCACATGATCTTAGCACACAGAGGGCATCTTGAATGGAGGAGTTCCCGTAAACCAAACTTTCCTGAAGCTCTTTTGCTACACCAAATTCACCATTTGGAAAAACATATGAACCTGATGAAAATGGCTCTTGAACAGGATGAAGAAGACAGTGATTGGACATTGAGAAATAACCATCTATTTATTCCTCTTTATAAAAGATGAACTAAGGCTTTTAGATAAGCACAATGCTTTAATTTTTCATGAAATATCTCCATTGGTTTTGGTTTGGAATTCATATCGCAACTAATTTGTTAGCTCAATCATTGGATCCAATTCCGTTTGATTGGAGCGGTCAGAATGGGATGTCTTCGTATGGTGGGCTTTTGCTGTGGAACCGTGATTGGAATTCAAATGAACTGTTTTTTGATGGGACATTCCAGTCTTATCCGCAGAGGTTTGGAGAGGAAATTTCGCGGGATGCAACCCTATCCTACACATATACTTCTCGTGATATTTCATTCCCTGATTCTGTTGAGATTCACACTTCCTTTGATTATCGTCAGGGTGACTACCTCTACGATCAATTAAACTTACACGCTGACTTTAGTCAACCCAACAGAATAATACAATGGAATGGATTTAAGCGGAGTTATGGAGGCCCATTTTCCCAGTTCATTCAGCCTCAAACAGGAAATCAATATAGCCGAGCCTTGACCCCAAATCAGCAATCCTATTTATTTTACTATCTTTCTAAAATGAATAATAGAATATCCGTTCTTTCCATGGGGCGATTTATTACAAATTCAGGATTATATAATAATTCTGAAATTAATGGATTACACAAAGATGAGATAACTACGGCATCTCTTTTTTCAAGTTCATTTTGGAATCAATTTAATATAAGATTTAGAATCAGTCAGTATTTAGAAAATCGAAAATGGTTATCAGAATTTTCTACTGCATTCCGTCATTATCTAAGCAGAGGACAAATTCTGGGAATCCTTTCACCAAATGATACCGAAAACAGTCCCTGGGAATTTGGCATTATAGGCAATACGCAAGCATTGGTATTTACTAATACAATTATTTCAAAAAATAGATCCTGGATATCTATATGGGGAAATCTAAATAGGAGCAAGTTTAAGCTTTATGGTGGGATAGATGCAGGGAACGGATCCGTTCTACCTCATTTTTCTATTACTATGAACAAGAATTTAGGATCGATTAAGTGGAAAAATGAGATGGGTATGAAAAATATTCCTCAGCATTTAGTGATATGGAAAAATACACAATCTTTCTTTGAAACATGGATTAATTTGAACAGTAAAGCAAAATGGAATAATAAAAATCTAACTGTGTATGGTATCTTAAATTATTGGCATGTCAATAATCTGATTGAAGATGGAATGGATTCAACAGTATCTCCAAAAGAAATGTTTTCTATCGAAACTGGATATGGTTGGAAGGCAATTCATGGATTGAAAATCTCGGGATTATGGAAACACAGTAGTACAACACCCTTTTTATCCGATGGTATTGGTGACTATTTAAAAACACAAATTGAGATTTCAAAATTCCTTTTTTCAGATAACATGGAGTTAAAAGCAGATTTCATTTTTGAGGGATTAATAAATCGAGAGCCAACTTTTGGGTTTGATCCTGCTTTGGTAAGACCCTTTCAACATGATTGGGACGCTTATACACTTCCGGATTACTGGACAGCACACTTGGATATCAATGCCAAGGTTTCGTCTGTGATCATTACTTATCGAATCTGTAATCTTTTTCGCGCTCAGGAGAATATAATAAAACAAATTTATCCAGATTTACCAGAGGAATGGATCTGGCCCCGAAACAATGCCTATTTTCTGCCTATGGGTCAATTGGTCAGTTTTGGGATTGAGTGGGAGTTTGAAGAGTAAAACTGGTTTTTTATTCTAGGCAAATAGCTAGTTACTCTGTTCGTTCCAAACACTATAATCACCAGGAGAAGCTCCCACCTGAAAAATATATTTTAGATTACCAATACTATCATGGACAAAAACTGTATCAGGTGATTCGTAGTCACTGGTAATACCAAAAAAAATGTAGTTAGTTTCAGCGCCTGCAGAATAAAGTTCATATGTTGGATATGCCCCAATTTTAGATGTGGCATCTATTGAAAGATCATCGTTCATAGATGCTACCCCGCCTTCAAAAGTTCTGAATATATCATCCGTAATTTTCATTATATCCCCACCACACACTACTCCAGTACCATATTCTTGTATAGTAACTTCATTTGTTTCTATGTTAATTAGGCTAGCACCAAAAATTGTTTGTGTCCAATCTTCATCATAATAGGTGCGTGATATCCACAACTGGTTGTTATCAATCAGTAATTGCATTGGCCCTCTTCCAACTTCAAATATTTCGATTATTTGTTCACTGACAGCATCAATTTTTATAACATGAGTACCATTGTTTGTATCGTATAATTCTAGATTTGGAATGCTGACATATAAATAGGTTCCATCAGTTACGATATCCTCAGGTAATCCATTAAACTGGATTGTAGACTCCATTGTATAAGTTAATAAGTTCAGTACCTTAACATCTTTTGTATTCCAATTGGTAAAGTACAATTTATTGTTTAAAACTATCATCTCTCTCGGACTTGAATTATCGGTAGAAATTTCAATACCAGGAAGAAGTAACCCATTAATTGTAATTTCATAAAATTTAAGGAAATGACTATTGTTTAACGCAACAATCAATTTATCATTATGCACAACAATAGACTGTAAAACATCACCTATATTTTCAAATTGCTGAATTTTTTCTCCATCTCTGAAAACAGAAATAGAACCGTTACTGCTTCCATAGTTTCCTTCTGAGGCTACAAAGATCAGTTGATTTTTCTCAACTAATTCCTGTTTTGCGTCCTCACATCCCATTATAATGATAAGGGACAGCAGGATGCTCTTTTTCATGTTAACTCCTTGTTTTAAAAACGAGGAAAAGGAAGGATTTATAACCATTATCTTGGCCCAACCTTTTTCCCGAATGTTCATTTGAAACGAATATGCTGAGTTATCCTGGCTTCCGATTAAATAGAACCCTTTTGCCTTCTCACCCCGGTTGAATGAAAGTTCCTAATCAGTTACAGTAGCGGGGACTGTGCCCGATTTTCAGGGGCGTCCCTGTTGTGATCAGTTAATAACTTGTAAGATAACCTGTATAATTTTAAGTGGTGTTAATTATTATATCCAAATATATTTAATCTGAGAATCAACAGAGAACATCATGGCGAAAATAGGATGTCAGACTATCATTTACCATTCCTGCTGATTGCATAAATGCCTAACAGATGGTGGCCCCAACAAATTTTAATTCCCATATTCCCATGTTTTACTCATAGTATCCAATTCTGGTGTTGGTACAGAAATATCATCTGTTGGTTCCCATTTATTTAAGATGATCTTCCAGCTAAGACCATGAACTCAAACAATTTTCTGTCATCATAAATCGTAATGTTCCATTCTTCAGCATGATATTAAATCACCGACTCGTTTTTTCTGGGTCAGCAGCACCGGAATTTATCCTGTGACAATTAAAAATTTGGTCCTGTGTGAGTTCCCGTTATTTTATCTGTAAGATAATTGTAAGCTTCGTCAACAGTATCACAAATTCGGAATAGATTTATATCTTTTTTGGAAATTGTACCTGCATCTACTAAATAATCCCAATTTATGATGTTATTCCTGAACTCCTTTCCATACAAAACGATTGGAATC
>CAZOUJ010000037.1:3755-11515 GCA_964582955.1 uncultured bacterium | reverse complement strand
GCGCTAATCTGGGAATGAGTTATTCTATCTCAAATGTGTGTGCCGAGGCCACCATGCCAAATATTTTACGATGGGTTCATTTGGACATGGATGAGAGAGAACTTAGAAATCGAGTAAAAAATAAAATGATCAGGCCAACAACCATTCCTCAAACAAAAGAGGCACTGATCTTTGAGCAAGCAGTAGCAAGGGAAGCTTTGAGGTTAGCATACAAACAACATAAAGAATTTGCCACTACACTAAAGGGAGTCCAACAACAGCGTACCGTTGGTGACACATTCAGCCAGGAAACCGGTGGTCAAACTATAGTTGATAATATGAAATTAAATTTACTTGTGGCTTCAGGAGGTGTATTATCTCACGCACCCAGAATGCACCAAACTGCCATGATGCTTATTGATGCTTTTCAACCAGAAGGAATTACTACCCTTGCAAAAGACAGTATTTTCATGATGCCTCATCTGGGAGTGCTTGCTCAAGTACATTCCAAAGCTGCAATGGAAGTTTTTGAAAGAGATTGTTTAATCTATCTGGGCACAGTCATTTCACCAAAAGGAACAGGCAAAACAGGAAAACCGTGTTTCAATTACACTGTAAAAGGTGAATCTATTGACAAATCTGGAACCATAAGTGTAGGAGATCTAAAACTCTTACCCCTTGACATTGAAAAAACTGCAGAAATTATTATAGAACCTGCAAAAGGATTTGATGCAGGTTCGGGTCAGGGAAAACATGTAACAAAAATTATAAAAGGCGGGACAGTTGGTCTCATTTTAGATGGGAGAGGTAGGCCATTAGATATTTCTAATGATCAGACAAATCATAAATCCATATTGAACAATTGGGTAAACAATTTAGATTTATATCCTGAAACAGAAAAATTGCCTGAATTAATAAATGAAAAACCATCTACCGATAAACTAAAATCAGCTCAAAAAGCTCATGCCTATACTCCTGGTCTCACGGTGAGTCCCTTTATCAATATCCAGCGAAAGAGAACTTTACCAGTGGAAGGGGAGGTATTGGTCAAAAAAAACGACATAGTGGAACCAACACAGGTTGTAGCAGAAACTTTTATGCCTGGAGAAGTGATCCCAGTAAATATATCTAATTTATTGTCTCTTCCTCCGAAAGATATTCCAGAGTGTATGAGCGTTAAAGTGGGTGATAAAATAAATGTTGAAGATACGCTAGCTGAAACTAAAGGTATTTTTGGATTATTTAAAAATTCATGCCAAAGTAAATATGCAGGTACCGTAGAGACAATATCTGAGATTACAGGACAGATTATATTGAGAGGAGCACCTCATCCCGTTCAAGTAAATGGCTTCCTCCCTGGAAAAGTTATTCAGGTTTTGAAAAAACAAGGAGTTGTAATAGAGGAAAAGGTGTCCTTTATACAGGGTATCTTCGGAATAGGAGGAGAAACTTTCGGTGATCTAGTATCAGTATGTGAATCAAACGATCAATTGCTAACGGATAAATTATTGACCGACGATTTAAAAGAAAAAATTATTGTGGGTGGGGGAAGGGTTACCGCCGATGCTATACGTAAAGCAATCAAGATAGGGATTCATGGAATCATCTCCGGAGGGATTGATGACCAGGATTTAAAGGAAATACTTGGCTATGATTTGGGTGTCGCGATCACCGGTACTGAAAAATTAGGGATCACTATCATAACTACAGAGGGATTCGGTAATATTGCTATGGCAAAACGAACGTTTGAATTACTTACAACCTGTGAAAATGCTTTTGCATCCATAAACGGTGCAACACAAATAAGGGCAGGCGTTATTCGACCTGAAATTATCATTCGGTCTGATGAGAATATTAAAAAATTAAAAAAAGATGAAAAACGGTTAACAGGTGTGTTGGAAATAAACTGCCCTGTTCGTATTATTCGTGACCCATATTTTGGTCAAATCGGAAAAGTAAGTGCCCTACCGCCAGAACCTCAGAATCTTGAATCTGGCACCAAAACACGGGTACTACGGGTCATTATTGACAACAACGAAGAGGTGACCATTCCCAGGGCTAATGTTGAACTGATTGAAAGCTGATAAAATATTGAAACATAAACATATCATTTCTATAATCCGGGTTACCATTCTTCTATTTACTCTTCTTCATGCACAATCTATATCACCCCCACTTAATTTAAAGGTTCTGGACCACCCTTGGGATCATGGTGATAAAATTGACCTTATGTGGGATATCGCAGACGACAATATTTCACTTGTTAAAGAAGTTCATATCTATTCATCAGTTTCAGGGGAAAATGATTTCCAACTAACAACTATTGTTCCTGCTCTTAGTAGTTCCATTACTATAGATAAATTAACTAATGGAACCGATTATATTTTTCAACTCGTATCTATAGCTTTTTCAGGTGAAAAATCTGCAGTTGCAACTAGTGAAATTGCAACTCCTAGAATGCAGCTATTCGATGGTAACAGGTTCTGGCTAGGTATCATAGTATTTTTATTTTGTGGATCTGTTATTTATTGGATCAATCATGCCCGTAAAGGCAAACCATTAAAAATTCGCAAGATCGCAGGATTGGAAGCAGTTGACGAAGCTGTGGGAAGAGCTACTGAAATGGGCAGGTCCGTTTTATTTATTCCCGGAATTCAGGATATGAATGAAATTCAAACCATTGCAGGAATTACTATTTTATCTCGTGTGGCAAAGGTTGCAGCAGAATACGATGCAAAGGTCGAAGTTCCCACAAGTCGTTCACTTGTGATGACCGCTGCCAGAGAGACCATTCAGGCATCCTATTTATCTGTAGGTCGTCCTGATGCTTATAATCAAGATTTGATATATTATGTCACTGATGAACAATTTGGTTACGTTGCATATGTCCAGGGAATGATGGTGCGGGATAAACCAGCGGCTTGCTTTTACATGGGTGCATTTTTTGCAGAATCTTTGCTCTTAGCAGAGACAGGAAATACCATTGGTGCAATTCAACTGGCCGGAACTGCTATGCCAGCGCAGCTTCCGTTTTTTGTTGCGGCCTGTGATTATACACTTATTGGGGAAGAATTTTTTGCTGCTTCCGCTTATTTGTCTGGTGAAGCAGATCAATTAGGAAGCCTGAAGGGGCAGGATTTCGGAAAAATTATAGTAGGAATCGGGATTATATTTGGTGTGATTTTATCAACAATTGCTTCTGCCTCAGGAACAGAGTCTGCAATTGGACTATTCTGTCACACAGCAGTGGATTATTTAAAAAATGTTATTCTTGGGTAACATAGATAAATGAAAAGAACTGTTCCACTATTGATCACAGCCATCGGCGGATTTGTTCTTGTTATTGCCTATTTTATCCCATCAACACAAGGCTGGGGTGAAATTACGGCAATATGGTTTGATATTCTTGCTTCAATAGCTTTTATCCTTGGTGGAGGAAATCTCCTAAAGATTCATCTAAAAAAAGTTTCTGACCAGGTTGAAGGATGGGCATATTCTCTCATTTCACTCGTAGCATTTCTTGTTACATTATTTGTAGGTTTATTTAAGATTGGAATTCATCCAAGTCCCATGTTTGTAGATTATGCATGGTCTGGTGAATATAGAGAAATGGGCAGTCCATTTTGGTGGCTGTACGAATATGCGTTCAAACCTCTGACCGCGACAATGTTTTCCATGCTGGCATTTTATATAGCTTCGGCAGCATTTCGTGCTTTTCGTGCGAAAAATTTTGAAGCAATTTTACTTTTGGGAACAGCTTTCATTATCTTATTAGGTAGAACATTTGCAGGAGTATTTTTGACTTCCTGGTTTCCTGATGTAATTAGCGGACTCAGGATTGAAAATTTAACTGTTTATATTATGAGTGTATTTAATACCGCCGGAAATCGCGCTGTTATGATTGGTATCGCTCTTGGAATTGCATCAACCTCATTAAAGGTACTTCTTGGTGTGGACAGATCTTATCTAGGGTCTGGTGAGGAATAATGATGTTGGATAAATTAGCAAATTTAGATAAACGATGGATCTTCTTAATGATGTTCATTGCAGTATCAGTGCCAATTTTTATCATTGGAAAAACAGGGAAAACATTTCCTGAAGTCCCAAGTAAATTAGCTGAAGATACCTTTAATGCAATTGACCAGTTAAACGAAGGAGATCCAGTACTTCTCTCGTTCGATTTTGATCCTGCCAGTGAAGGTGAATTAGGACCCATGGCAACAGCATTCACTAAACATGCATGCGAAAAGAAATTAAAAATTTATTTTATGGCTCTTTGGCCTGTAGGTCCTCAAATGATTGATGATAATATAAGTAAAGTGATCAAGCCCGATTTTCCCCAAATGGTGTATGGTAAAGATTATGTAAACCTGGGATTTAAATCTGGAGGTGAGGGTGTTATTAAAGTAATAGTTACTGATATCAGAGAGTTATATACAACGGATGATAAAGGTACGAATATTAATGACATTCCCATGATGGAAAAAATTCACAGTGTACAAGATTTTAAATTGATCGTAAATGTTAGTGCTGGTTATGCTGGGACAAAAGAATGGGTTCAGTATGCTGTAACTCCTTACTCTGATAAAATCCGACTTGTTGCGGGATGTACAGGAGTTCAAGCACCATTGTTATATCCTTACATACCTGGACAGCTAGTGGGGCTACTGGGCGCAATTAAAGGTGCAGCAGAATATGAAGCTTTAGTTTTAAAACATTATGGAGGAGATAATCCGGATCCAAAGTATCTGGAAGGTCAGCGGCGTATGGGACCACAATTGGTTGCACATATTCTAATCATTATTTTAATCATATTAGCCAATATAATTTATGCTACTGAAAAGAAAAGAGGAACTCAATCTTGAATAAAGAAAAGATTATGTGGTCTATGATCCTTCTTTTCGGGTTATTACTACTTGGTAGAACTGCGTTAGGTGAATATGGAATGGGTTCGGTTTATGTTGAAAGAGTTGCAATTAATGCAGATAATCCAGATCATGATACACACTGGACAAAATATGAAAAAATATATCCAAAAGAATACAAAGAAGCTATAACTGCTGATCCTAATCAAAATCGTTATATCTTAAGTTTCTCCCATACAATTGGTATCTGGGTTGCGGCATTTTTTACTCTTTTTATTTTCTCTTTTCTTTATCGTGATAATCCTTTATATAAAATTGCTGAATCGGTTGTTATTGGTGTTTCGGCAGCATATTGGATGGTTGTAGGATTTTGGACGGTAATTATTCCAAATTTATTTGGAAAAATCTGGCCCGCTTTAATTCAATCTTGGGCTATGCCTGGATTATCACCGGAGCGTGAAGAATTTTGGTTTTTATATCTTATCCCACTTTTGCTTGGTATTTTATTATTAATGCGCCTTTCTCCAACAGGTGGGTGGATAAGTCGATGGCCCCTTGCCTTTATTATAGGAACAACAGCGGGAATGAGATTAGTAGGTTTCCTGCACGCTGATTTTCTAAGCCAGATCAGTAATACAATTATTCCTATTTGGGTAACAGATTCAGCTGGAAGATTTGATTTTTGGGAATCTCTCAGGAGTTTGATAATTGTACTGGGAGTTTTATGTGGCATCGTTTACTTCTTCTTTTCAATTGAACATAAAGGGATCGTTGGTAAAACTGCCAAGGTAGGAATCTGGTGCCTCATGATTACATTTGGTGCAGCATTTGGATATACCGTTATGGGAAGAATTGCGCTTTTGGCCATACGATTGGAATTTTTAATGGATGACTGGTTATGGCTTATAGATCCAGGATTGAAACGATTAGGTATGTAACGTTAAGTGATTTAGAATATTATCCATATAGAAAATCTCTCAGTAACCTACAAAGGTAAGAGAGAAGACCTTACTGTAGTTGACCATATTTCTTTTACTATTCCCACCGGGGGAATAACTGCACTTATTGGGGAATCTGGTGGAGGAAAAACACAAACTGGTCTTGCCATGGCCGGTCTATTGCCTGTCAATGCTGAATCAAAAATAACTTCAATTCCTTCCCTTGATAATTATGTAATCTCATTTGTTTTCCAAGACCCTCTCAATGCTTTAAACCCCATCATGAAAATTGGGACTCAAATCGGAGAGGCAATTCGGACAAAACTATCTTCCAAGGATAAACATAAAATATTACTTAATTTATTGAATGATTTGGAAATCTCTGACCCTGAAAAAAGATTAACACAATATCCTAAAGAACTTTCCGGAGGGATGAGGCAGCGAATA
The DNA here is from genome assembly GCA_964582955.1 of uncultured bacterium. Classification (GTDB taxonomy): domain Bacteria; phylum Fidelibacterota; class Marinisomatia; order Marinisomatales; family AB-629-J13; genus AB-629-J13. Next base: position 5,286 of record CAZOUJ010000037.1, on the reverse strand, counting down.
CTAATCGCAATGGCACTAGCCAGAGATCCTGATATTCTGATTGCCGACGAACCGGCAACAGCCTTAGATACTAGAATTAAGTATCATATTATTGAACTATTAAAAAAATTAGGTAAAAAAACGAATAAAACCATTCTCTATATCACACATGATCTGGCATCGGTAAAAGGATTTGCGGATAAAATACTCATTATGTATGCCGGTAAACTTGTGGAATCTGGACCTGCAAAAACGATATTTGAAAATGCAAAACATCCCTACTCACAGAAATTGCTCTCTCTATTGGGTAGAAGCGTCGATTACGAAGGGAAACTTATATATATTGAGGGTCAGCCACCTCTTCCTGATGATTTTCCTGAAGGCTGCAGATTTCATCCCCGTTGTGATTTTGCAATTTCTTCTTGTAGGTCAGATACTCCTGCAACCATGGGTTCGGATGAACATTGGTGGGAGTGTCCCGTAATTGAATAATATCTGTATAAATTACACAGATATATATTCATTAATCTTTGTTACAAATTTATATCACTTTTCTGTGCATATAGTTGGAATGATTTGTGTGCTCTGTGTGTCTAAATAGTGCACTGTTTTTCTATTATATTAACAAGTATCTGAATAAACGATAAAGTAAGATTAGTTAATTGTTCTAATTAATATATCTTATTACACACGTAAAATAGAATATGAGTTGAAATTTTGAATTGTGAAAAAATACAGGTAGTTTTCAAGTTGATTTCTTCTTAAGAAAAGGTAATTTAATGATGATAAATATATTTATTCGATATTTACTCTTAGCTGGTTTCATAAGCACCGGATTACTTGGTGACCAGAAAAAATTTGTGGTTCGGATTCAAAATCCAACAGAAGGAATGGTTCATAAATACAGATCACCAGAGTATGATATAGCTGCATATAGACCAGGTGAATATCTGGACCTAGTTGTAAAACAAAATTTATATAATGAATTAAAAAATGAAGGATATGATATTACAATCACTCAAACAGAATCTCAGTTAATACAAAATTTCAGAGGGGAGAGAGATTTGGATGGTTATCGGAATTATGCAGATCTCCTTGGAGAGCTCCAGCAAATAGAATTACTGTATCCAGATATATGTAAACTCTATGATATTGGTAATAGCAACGGCAAAGAATATTCTGAGTCCGGCAATTCATATTATGATGCTTATAATCATGAAATTTGGGCAATGAAAATTTCAGACAATGTGGAAGAGGAGGAGGATGAACCTTCCGTATTTTATATGTCAGAGCATCATGCCCGAGAGCCAATTAGCCTTGAGGTGACTATGTATATCATGCATCACCTATTATCTAATTATGGCGATGATCCTGAAATTACCAGCGAAATCGATAATAAACAGATTTGGTTTATACCTTTGGTGAATCCAGATGGTCACAAAATTGTCACTGATGAAGCTGATCTATGGTGGAGAAAAAATATCAGGGACAATAATGAAAACGGTTCAATAAATTTTGGTGGCGGTGATGGAGTAGATCCCAACAGAAATTA
>CAZOUJ010000037.1:0-3745 GCA_964582955.1 uncultured bacterium | reverse complement strand
AGATCCCATCTTATAATCTTATTGTAACTGGTGTTTGGATGGATCTTCAGGTAATACAAACAGTGAAATATATCGCGGACCATCAGCCTTCTCAGAGCCAGAAATTCAGGCTATGGAGGCTATATTGGAAAGTCATCATTTTGTTACCGGAATCAGTTATCACAGCTATAGTGAATTAGTTCTTTTCCCTTTTGGATATGCTAACAATATCCAAGCACCTGATTATGGTGCACTCCAAGAGCTTGCGAATGAGATGGCTTTTACTATTCCTGCGGCGGGCGGAGGATATTATGATCCCATTCCGTCGTGGCAACTTTATCCTGCCAGTGGAACTACCGATGATTATGCATACGGTGAACATGGAGTCTTTTCATTTACCATTGAACTGGGAACACAGTTTATCCCTCCTGCCAGCCAGATAGAGACTATTTGTGAGGACAATCTTGAGGCAGCACTTATAATATAAAAGCGCTCAAACAAAAAAACACTAACAGGTCATATTACTGATGCGGAGCCAGGAGACCCTGTCATCGCAGAAATTTACATTGATGGCATTGATAATACAGGAGAAATCAGGAAACCATATGAGAGCGACCTTAATTTTGGAAGATACTACAGACTCCTCCAGGATAACACATACGATGTAACTTTTTCCTCACCAGGATATGAATCAATTACGATAAACGATGTAAGTATATCATTGTTCCAACAAACTGTATTGGATGTAGAACTTGTTCCTGTTCTAATGGTTCCTGTAACAGGCCAAGTTATTGACGGACATACAGGAGCTCCAATTGGACAGGCCCAGTTAATTTTAAGAAATGATCCAGAAACAGTTATTTATTCTGACAATAATGGAAATTTTTCTTTTCCAGCTGTTTATGAGGGTAATTATTCCATTTATGCTGAAGCGGTAAACTATTCGACCGTTGATATTCCTATAGTGATTACAGTTGATGATTATTTTATTGAATTGGAAATGTATACCTATTATACAGAGTCATTTGAGACTGCAGAGTTCACAGATGAGTGGGTGACAGAGGGTAATGCTGAATGGTATTTCGATACCCAATCTGTTTATATCGGAATTTATTCGGTTCGATCTGGTGATATTGATGATAACGAAAATTCAGATTTATCACTTAATTTAGGTGTAACAGGATATGGTAGTATTGGCTTCCACTACAGGGTTGCCTCTGAATATAGTAGCTCAGGAAATTTTTTCTATGACGGATTAATATTTTACATCAATGGAGAAGAAATGGGGCAATTTCAGCCAACACCTGATGGTGATACACCATGGACGTATATCTCATATCCCGTTTCTCCCGGAGAATATATCTTTACATGGAGCTATGTAAAAGATGGTGGAGGCGGGTCTACTGACATGGAGGAAGACTGTACATGGATTGATGTAGTTGAATTTCCTCCCATAGTTGGGGGTCCCCCAACAATTGATATAGAAGTTTCTTATTCGGCTGATTGGAATTTAGTAAGTTTACCAGTTTCTGTCGATAATAATGATGTGGAAGTAATTTTTCCAAATGCAGTAGAAAACTCATTATATTCATTTGATGGTCAGTATAATATAGAAAATCAACTGAGTTCTGGGGAAGGATATTGGATACGTTATGAAAACGATAACATTAACTCATTCACGGGTTATGAGCTTGATGAACTAACTATACCAGTTAATGATGGCTGGAACTTAATTGGTGGGCTGTCAAATGCAATTGATTCGGGAACAGATATAATTGATCCAGATGAAATTATAGTTCCTGGAACGTTCTATGGATTTATTGATGGTGGATATGAAAATATTTCAATGCTAAATCCTGGGTACGGATACTGGATCCGAAGCCTAGAAGATGGTGAGATCACATTAACTTCTACACCCACATCTCTTAGCAGGGAATTTCCTGATGTATCTGTATTATTAGAAAATCTAAATGTTTTAGAAATCAACGGTAAATTTATTTATTTTGGAGACAATGCATCTGAAATTAATACAAACTCGTTCAGTTTGCCTCCAATGTTTGAAGGTATTTTAAATGATGTCAGATTCACAGAAAATACTTATGTATCGGATAATGGTGGAACCATTCATATATTAAGTTCATTGGATTACAATACATTCTACTATGATATTTCTAAGGATGAATATTGGAAATTAACTAATGAGAGTTTCAGTTATTCCAGAATTTTACATGATTCAGGAGTGTTCCAAATAGAAGGAAATATTTCACATTTATTCTTAGAAAAGACACAGGCTGTTCCTGAACAAATTACATTAAGTCCTAGTTTCCCTAATCCATATAATAATGAAACCAGATTATCATTCAGTATACCCCATGACTCATTTATTATAATAAATATTTATAATGTGAAGGGTGAACTAATTAAAACCTTAGTGAATGAACAAAAATTAAAGGGGTTACATCATGTTAAATGGATGGGGATTGACAATCAATCAAGGCAGGTTTCAAGCGGTACATATTTTCTATCTTTTTCTTCAGGAGAGTATAGAAATATATCTAAAATCATTTTATTAAAATAAAAGGGTTAAATGAAAAATAAAAATATAATTATAATTTTATTATTTTTTATCTGTGGTGTTGTCAAAGCGTCACCATTGACAAAGCATCTTAAGGAAAAAATACGCAGCACTCCTTCTCAGGAATATATTCGTATATACATAGCGCTAACAGATAATTTCAATTTTATATCAATTGAAGAAACATTGGCGGAATTAAACAAAACTGAGAAACGTGAATTAGTAAAACAAGAGCTAAAATCATTTTACACTGAATCACAAAAAGAGGTAATGTCTCAAATAATTGAACTGGAAGATAGAGGGCTAATAACTAATGTTAAACCATTGTGGATCACCAATGTAATACTTTGTGTATCCACAGGTGAAGCAATTCATGAGCTTGAAAAAAGAAAAGATATACGCAAAATTGATTATGACGAATATAGGATCGTTGTTCCTGAGGTCAGTGAAAGTCAATCACACCTGTATGAGGATCAATCCAGAGAAATAACATGGAACGTATCAATTGTCAACGCGGACGATGTTTGGGCCGAAGGATACACTGGTCAAGGATCCGTAGTTTCAGTTATTGATACGGGAGTGAATTATAATCACCAGGATCTTAATGATCATATGTGGGGGGGAGGGATATTCTATCCTCTTCATGGCTATGACTTCCATAACAATGATAACAATCCTATGGATGATAATGGTCACGGCACTCACTGTGCAGGAACAGTGGCAGGTGACGGCACCGCTGGCTCACAAACAGGAATTGCTCCTGATGCAGCTATAATGGCTTTAAAAGTCTTGGACAATGCAGGTGGAGGATATGAATCTTCCTGCTGGGAAGCAATTGAGTTTTCTGTAGATAATGATGCGGATATAATGAGTATTTCTCTTGGCTGGAGTCATGCTTGGGGACCGGACAGATCCAGTTGGAGAGATTCTATGAGTGCAGCACTATGGGCTGGATTAATTGCTTCTGTAGCATCGGGCAATGAGGGTAATGACTATGGTGCACCTGATAATGTCCGTACGCCCGGAGATGTTCCGCCACCATGGCTTCACCCTGATCAGTCACTCACGGGTGGTTTATCAGCCGTTGTAAGCGTAGGAGCTACAAATAGTAATGATGGGATAGCTGGCTTTTCTTCAAGAGGACCTGTGAGCTGGGAAAGTATTTCTCCGTTCAATGATTATCCATACAAC
>CAZOUJ010000036.1:0-11521 GCA_964582955.1 uncultured bacterium | reverse complement strand
TTATTTGGACTTTGGGCAGACCCAGATGTGGGCTAGGCGGGTGATGATTTTGTTGGTTGTGTCGCTGACCTAAGTCTTGGATTTTGTTATAATGATGGATCGGATGCAGATTATGGCTCTGACCCTCCTGCAATTGGGTATGATTTTTTTCAGGGACCGTTAGTTGAATGTGCGGATGATACATCACACGCAGATTGCCAGCCGGGTGCACCCGGAGGACTTGCTTATGGCACCCGCCATCCAGGAATGAAAAACTTGCCCATGAGTTCTTTTACAAAATACATTAATGGTGACCCTGTGTATTCTGACCCAAACGATGCTATAGAAGCATACAATTATATGTCAGGGATTTTAGGGGCCGGTACTCCCTTTGTTAATTCCGAAACCGGTGAAACAAGTCTATTTGTTCATGCAGATGACCCTAATGATAATACAGGAGTAGGTGATGGTGTTTGGGTGGATTCAGATGATCATGCTTCAGGAGACCGTAGGTTTCTTATGAATGCGGGTCCTTTTACTTTGGCGGCAGAAGACAGTCAGGAGGTTGTGTTTGGAATGTTAATTGCCCGCGGGTCAGATGCATTATCTTCTGTCACTGCACTAAAGGTAGCGGACCAGCTTGCTCAGTTGGCCTATGATATCCAGTTTGCTCTACCAGAATCACCCACTGCACCAAATGTTGAAGCATCTTCTTATGCTGATTTTATTTTAATGAACTGGGATGATGGAGAAAATTTAGTTGAATCTTATGTTGCAATAGATGTTATTGACAAACTTCCTATCCCAGTTTCATTTGATACTACCTATGCAACAGGTTGGTTTGAATCGTCAACAGATTTAGTAGACCCGGTTGTTTTGGACTCTTTGTTTCAGGCTGATGATTCAACATATATTTATAATATTCAATATGTAGATAATGTTGACACCACCTTTGCAGGGCAAGACACAGAATTTACGTTTCAAGGCTACAATGTTTATCAGGTAGAAACTGCGAGTGGCCAAGGGGAAGTGAAGAGAATAGCAACATACGATTTAGTTGATGGGATTACAGAGATTTTTGATGATGTATTTGACCCCTCGTTTGGAGAATCTATAAACAGAAGAGTACAGTTTGGATCCGATAGTGGGATAAAAAGAAGTATAATGATTGATCAGGACGCATTAAATGCAGGGATTCCTTTAAAAACAAATCGTGCATATCATTATGCTGTAACTGCTTATGGATACAACCCATATGGAATCCCGAGGACCCTTGAAAGTCCAATGAACATTTTTACAATTAGACCACAATCTTCAACGGTTCATGGGGACCCTGCAACAACACCTTATGGATCTAGTGTAATGGCAGATCATTCTTCAGGACCATCCGATGGTTTTGCGACAGCATATGTGGTTGATCCGTTTTCTGTAACAGGAGATTCATATCAGATTTCGTTCCACTTGAATGCGGACAGCACTGCTCTTGTATGGGACCTTGTGAATACAACATCTGGGTTAGAGCTTGTATCAGACAACCCAATTCAGAGCGGTACTGATATGGGAACTGGCAGTAGTGTTGGTACAGATGCCAACCCTATCGTTGATGGTGTTCAAGTACATGTTACTGGTGCACCTAATGATTTTAAAGATCTTTATGTAACTGCCAACGGAAGTGGTGAGCTAGATCCCGTTGCAGAGGGGACAGCAGACTGGATGGGATGGCCAAACACTGGTCTTTCCGATGTTTATGGTCGGTCAAATCAAGCTAATGGAACTTTCTGGATGTTTGCTGCTGGTGGAATGGCTGACTATACATATGATTCATTTCTAGCGAGAGCGGTAGTAGGACGTTCCAATAAGTGGACATATTTGGTGCCCAATGATTTTGAGTATCGTTTTACATATGATGATGACAACTATATATACATGGCATATTCAACAGGTTCTTTAGTAAAAGTGCCTTTCGAAATTTGGGATGTAACTAACAATGTTCGTCTTGTTTGTTGGTCATATGATGAAAGCGGAGATGACAGTTGGGGGCTTTTTGCACAGGACCATCCACTCTCAGGCGGGGATAACGACCCGTATACAGATTGGGTATATCCAAGGAGGCCTTCGGATATGACGCCAGGAGAATCTGGTTATCAGGCCTGGGTAGCAGCCTCATTAGCTGCAGGAGGAGGAGCACCTGACGCTGATGGTAACTATAAAGATGGTGGAGACTATTATTCTGCGGACTATGGTCCTGAGGTAATGGGTAGAAATTGTTTTGTTGTTTGGAACCTTGACGACTGTTCTGATGGCACTTTAGATATGGACCCGGCACTTGGACAGGTGGAACAGGGAACCGTTTTCAGAATTAATACCACTAAACCTAATACCGTAGATGATGTGTTTACTTTTTCTACAGAATCATTGTTAACGGCATCAGCAACATATAGCCCCGATGGAATTAAGGTATGGCCAAATCCATATTTTGTGTACAATCCAGAAGAGAGAACATCCCTTGAAAGGAGAGTGACCTTTACCCACCTTCCTGAAGCGGATGGAACTGCAACAATTAGAATATTTAATTTAGCAGGTCAACTGGTCAAGAAATTGGAGCACAATGATGGAACACAGTATGAAGTGTGGGACTTAACAAATAACTTTAATATACCGGTATCGAGCGGGATGTATATTGCACATATCGTGACGGACCAGGGTGATATGGTTCTAAAAATAGCTATTGTGCAACCTGAAGAACGTATAGATGTCTATTAAACATTTGAAGGAGACAGTAAAAATGAAAACTAAATATTCTTATTTTATTTTAATGGGTGCGCTTCTGGTTGTGAATGCTTTTGGAGGCACGATTAAATCAAATGGAACCTCTGGGGCAACCCAATTGAGTGTTCCTGTTGGAGCACATGGCATTGCATTAAATGGATCTAACCTTGCTACTGTCTCAGGAGTAGAAGCCCTCTATTTTAATCCTGCTGGTGCATCTAATGTTGGGGGAACTGAAACGATGTTTTCTAACATGTCTTATATCGCTGACATTAAAGTCAATTATGCCGGTTTCGTCAGCAATTTAGGTGAGTCTGGAACACTTGGTTTGAGTATAAAATCATTCAACTTTGGTGATATTATGCGCACAACATCAGATAATACAGAAGGAACAGGAGAAACATTTTCTCCCAACTTTATGACTTTTTCTGCCACATGGTCAAAATCATTAGCTGACAGAATGCGTTTTGGAGTGAACATGAAATATGTTCAAGAAGAAATATTGAGAACTTCCGCTTCAGGCCTTGGTTTTGATATGGGAATTCAATACAGCTTTAGCAATCTTCCAATGCAGATCGGGGTTGTGTTAAGTAATTTAGGAACCAGGATGCAGTATGCCGGATCTGATCTGGAACAAAAACTGACCCCGGATGAATCTGGAGAAGGGTCCATAGATGAACCTTTTCAGATCGTGTCAGAATCGTTTGAAATGCCTGTGGAAATGAATATTGGTTTATCTTATGAAGCGATTCCGGGTCTTCTAATTCAAGGCACCTTTAATAATAACAGTTCATCAAATAATGAGTTACGCTTTGGCAGTGAATACAGAATGTCTTTTGGTGATGCATCTGTATGGATTGGGAGCGGTCTATCAATAGCAAATATTGATGATGAGAAACCGGACGATGTGTCTCAAGATGATTGGAGTGAATCAACAGAATCAAATTTTGGGACAACGTTTGGGGCCGGGATAGTTTATCCTATTGGAGAATTGACCGTCGGTCTAGAGGTTGCACAAAGAACAGTTATTGATTACTTTGATAACAATCTGGTTTATGCATTAAAAATATCTTTTTGAACTAATAAGGTTTAAAATAAGTGATAAAAAGCCCTGATATTTTCGGGGCTTTTTATTTAAATAGATTTTTTAATAAGGGATACAACTCATCATAATCTAATCCTTGACCAACATAAAATTCACCTGTCTCATTTTGTAGAATCATTTCCCAGTGGAGGTGTGCTCCATCTTTTTTCCCAACAGTAGATGCCTGCATTCCAGTATTGCCTGTTTTACCTAACTGAGTCCCTTTTGAGATTGAAACTCCCGGCTTAATATTCTTATTAATATGGGAAAGATGAGCATAAATAGTAATGATACGAAACCCGGGGATAAGCTTAAGCCCGTGATCTAAAATAATAGATTTGCCTAACAGGACATGCTCGAACACATCTGAAGGTGTCCTGTTTATATTGTAAGCACTATTTAAAAGGGATGCTCTAAACTCAGGGCTGATTTCTTCAAAATCATGGTCTGCACGAAGGACAGTTCCCTCAGCCACTGCTTTTACAGGTGTTCCCCATTCTGCAAAAAAATCAATTCCCCTGTGGATTCCCTTTCGGTATTCCCGGGGTGAATTGGGCAACCGACTGGCTTTCGCAGGTACATTAATTCCCTCACATGGATATAGAATTGTTGGAAGGTTAATATTATTCCAATCTAATGTGGATATTGTGTTTTTGAAAAGTGGATTGAAAGACTCGGACTGTCTGTTAACATAAATAGATAACAGGTTTTTTTCAATTGTCTTTAAATAGTATTTGTTTGCAGTAAACTTTAGTTTAGTAAATTGATTTGAATGAAAAGCATTATTCAATATATAAATTTTGTCACCGTCGGCCCTATTTCTCATTAATTTGACTAATGTTTTTCTTAGTGAGTCATCAACCCCTTGTGAAAAAAGAGAATCGTATATTGATGCAAATAATCCATCAGGGTATTTTTCGGGGATTTTTTTGAAAGAATGGCCTGATGGGATATGAACAGTTATGGTATCAAATCCAATATTTGAAGAAAATAATATTTCAGATGGATCTGAATTTCTAATAGTTGAAATGTGTGAACAGGACACAAACAATAAAATAAATATGTGGAAAATGTTTAAGCGAAGCAACGTAATCAAGACAGATGTTTTATAATAGTTTTTAGACCGGTTTTAAATGCTGAAAGGGGATCATCATTGTGTACAGTACCCACTGAAACGGGAGACAATATTGATTGATGTTCATCAAGAACATTATCTAAAAGCACCTGGACAACAGGCAGTTGAATGAGATCAAGTGTCTCCAGAAGGGAATATTCATATTTTGCCCATGCCATAGGGGCAATTAAAATACCAGATGCAGTATTTCTATTTCTTTGAAGAAACGAAATGGCCATATAAATTTTATGAGTTTGGAATATTTTGAGTTCTGTTTCCGAGTTCCTTACTTCACGTCGGAGCATTTTATTAATTTTATCCAAAGTGACCCTTCCCCTTTCTTGTGAAGATTTCACCCCAATAAGATTCAGGTTAGGCCCTTGAAGTACGAGTATTTTCATTTTAAAATAATTTATTAATCCTAGTTATTATAAATAAGAAAATCATCTTAATGGTATGATGTGACCTAAAACGTAACCAATAATAATTCCAAACAAAAGTGCAACCGTGAGAACACGTGAGCTAGTGAGTTGCTTTGAATACCCCTTTTTTATGGCAATTATGGAAACAAGATAACCCATGGCGTTCAATAGCCAGAAAAAGGGAATGGTGAATACTTTAATGACAAAAGGTCCAATCCAAGGAACCATAGAAATTAGGGCACCGAACCCTGCAAATATTTGTGTGAAAAACCCTAATATTAATGTAATAAAAACAACTATTTTTGCATCAACCTCCATTTTAAGTGCTATAATGATTATCACTATAATCAGGATCCATGCAAGGATATGTTTCCAGCGCTTTTTGAAAAACTCACTCATTATCTTAGTGTTGCAGTAATAGCAATTGGCCCTATTTGTACCGATGCCTTCATGATTCTTCTAGGATTATTTTGTTCCACCCAGATCTGTTTTATTACCTCGGGTCTGATAATATTTTGACTAAAATAATCAGACCGGTCAAGCATTTTAATTTGGTCATTTAAAGGAATTAAATCAAAGCGAAAATGATTACATAAGACAGACAGACCACTAGATTCCATTGTGATTGTATCTGCTATTAATACTCTTGATTTAAATAAATTACCTTCATGCTCAACAGGGAACCATTGAGTGTCCAACATGTCACCCCGTTCTTTGTTAAGCCTTGCAAAGAAAGTAAAAAGATTCATACAGGAATCTGGTCTTTGGAAGGACTCTAGCTTTTCGTACTCAAACTTTTTTGACGCAGCGTCCCACTTTCCAGCTAGCCTTTGTTTAAATTCCCCCTGGCGAATAATTTTATTATAATGTTTCACTCCATAAAATGATGTGTCAAATGTTGTGTTGTAATCATTTTTAAAGGGGAAAATATAATCAACAATCCCAGTGGAATAAGCGGTGATAAACAACAGATTATTTTGAGGATAAAGATAGGATATTTCACCGCATTTTATTCCGAAAATGGTAAGATCGTAATGCAGGGTATCAACAGACCCGAATAAAACACTTAAAGATAATCCCAATGTACTCAAATAAATATTTAGTTTCATGGTTTCCAGCTAAACTTACCCAAGACACCTAAAAAACCAATGACTGGGATATAAATAATTTGGATTAAAGACCATAATAAAAAGATGGTAAAAGATACAGCTGTTTTACATATTCGGCTCCCCCAATACATTAAAATTCCCTCCATAAGAGTTTTTATAACCCAAATAAAAAGAAGGGTAATAGTAAAAACTCCTAGTACAACATGAAGCAGTAAAAACACATTCAAAATATAAACAGATATGAGAAAAATCAGGAACCAAATTTGGGATTTGTATTGTTTCGGAGAATTAGATGCCCATCTAATCCTTTGGTTTATAAATTGTTGGACGGAATCAACAGGCAGGGTCGTGACAGCACCACCAGGATCAGGATTGAAGGCTCCCCCACCAATTTGAGATATGGATTGAATTATATAAATATCATCTCCTGAAATCTCATGTGCAACAGGTCGAAATCCATCGATCTGATTAAAAAATGATTTTTTATAAGCAAGGTTTTGACCAGATCCCGCCCAAGTGAATCCCATTCCCATGGCCCCAGCATTGGCACTCATAAGGGATAGAAAATCAACTTGTTGAAATAAATGAAATAACCGATTCTCGGCTTCCACAGAAGAAAACCCGGTAACAATACCTATATTGCACTCTAGCTTAGCTACCATACTGGAAACCCATGTTGTGGAAACCCGACAGTCTCCGTCAGTTGATAGAATGATGCTTCCCCTTGCACTAGAGATAGCTTCTGACAGCGCATGTTTTTTTGGTGTCATTTCATTAGATTTATTTGTGATTTGAATTCCCTTAAAATTGAGATATTCATTTATAAAGTCCGTAATAATTTCCCAAGTATTGTCGATCGATCGGTCGTCTGCCACGATGATTTCCAATTTATTTTTAGGATAATCTTGATAAGCTAAATCTTCCAACAGACTCCCTAAGTTTTTCGATTCATTTCTTGCTGCTATTACAACAGAGACATTTGGGTAGTCTGATAAATGGTTTCTTTTGGAAGTGTTTTTTAACCGATACAAACCGGTAATAAATAAAATTATATAAAGAGAGTAAACACCAAGGGAAATCCACATCAATCCCAATAGAAAAATCATGCAACTTCAGAGATTACAGATGCAATAAGGAAATAAAGTGTAACCCCCAGAATGTCAATGCTCGTTGTGACAAAAGGGCCTGTAGCAATTGCAGGATCAATATCAAATTTTTGTAAAATTAATGGTACTACCGTGCCAACACATGAAGCAATAAGCATAGAACTGCAAATACTTAGCCCAACAATTATTCCGAAAGAAGCAGGAGCGTCAACAAAAGGAAGAAGTGTAAATCCACCCAGTAATATTCCGTAAAGCATTCCTAAGATTAAACCCACACGTAATTCTTTAAATACAAGTTTCAATTCACTTCCAGCCTCTACCCGTCCCGTGGCTATTCCTCGAACCACAATGGTTGATGACTGAGTTCCTACGTTTCCTCCCATTCCAATGATGACTGGAATAAATGCAGCAAGCGCAACAGTGGTTTCCAGCATATGTTCAAATGTTCCAATAATGAAGGCAGCAAGGACTCCCCCGGCCCAACTTGCAAACAACCACGGCAATCGGGATTTTACATTTTCCCAAGAGGATTTCAGTAATATTTCTCTATCTTTTCCCGCGCCAGCCATCTGAAGAAAATCTTCTGTTGCCTCTTCACGAATAACATCCACCACATCATCTACTGTAACGATACCCAACATGGAATCATCTATATCAACTACCGGGACTGCAAGATAGTTGTATCGGGCGACTATTTTTGCGACTTCCTCCTGGTCAGTTTCAGGCCTCACGCTTACTACATTTTTTGTCATAATATCTGCTAGAGAAGTTTCGGGTGGAGTGGTTACAAGATCTCTCAGCGATATAACTCCCGTAAGCTTGTTATCATCGTCAGTAATATATAAATAAAAAACCATTTCTGATTTTTCCTGTTTTTGTAATTCCTTAATAGCTTCATAAGCAATCGTATCTTGATGAAGAGTAAAAACATCTGTTGTCATAATACTAGCAGCGCTGTCTACTGGAAAGGACATGATTTCTTCCACTTCTTCCTGTTTTTCAGCATTCAGTAGGTCTAAAATAGATTGAGTTTTTTCCTCAGAAAAAAGAGTAAGAATATCTGCTTGATCATTGACACTCAATTTTTGAAATAGTTTAGCTATTTTTTCTGGAGGTTCGTCACCAATAAGATTAAGAATTATCGGTTCATCCAACTCACTCAAAAACTCGGACACCTGCTCCATATCCATCATTAAATCAAACAAATATTTTTGTTCTATGTCTGTAAAAAAGCGGTACAGAACAGCTAAATCTGCAGGGTGCGTTTTAGTAAGTAGTTTAGCGATATTTGTTTTTGCGTGACGTCGAATCAAACGGCGGAATGTATCACGCAAAACAGAAATCTCATGTTGAAACATTTCCTTTCTCATTATTTGGCTGTCGCTCCTAAAGGAATGGAATTAATAGTTTTGTATCCTCTATAAAAAAGAAAAAGTGCCAACAATAAAAATAGGGGAGAGACATGATTTTTCCAGGTATAATAATTAATCCAAGGTTCTTGTACATTTTGCATTATTAGTGCTAAACCATTATTTAGTGAATGGAGGATAAGCCCCGGGAAAACACTTCCAGTTCTCCAGGCTAGATACCCTAAAATTATTCCCAATAAATAAATTTGAATCATCCATCCGGGATTCATGTGAACTCCAGCAAAAAACAAGCTGGTGATTAATACAGATTTTGTTATGTCTTTCCAGTGATTTTCCAAAAACTGTTGTAGGAAGCCCCTGAACAATACCTCTTCACTAAATGGAGCTATAATCACTGTTGCAAAAACCAGTAAAAAAGCATACAAAGGATTATCAAACTGAAAGAGTTCGGTCATTTTTTCAATATAATCTGGTCTCGGAAGTACTAGACCAATTAAACGGTCAATTTCATCTGAGAGTATAATTGTCCCTAATGATAAGATGACGATTGGTAAAATACTATTAATAGGGATAGGTTTTAATCGGAACGTATGGGTAAACGATTCATTTTTTAAATATATAATGATAAAAACAGGAAGAACTATAATTCCCTGTCCAATGAAAATAGACAAGATTGTAAGGAGGCGTGAATCAGTATCAGGAAATAGTGCAGTACTTACGGATAGAACAAGCGCAACCCCGACAAATCCGATAAACAGAGATGCAATCACGATTGTAAATACAGATCGAATGGTAAATATCTTGTTCATAACAGTCTAATTCCGTTTAATTAATATTGGAGCAAATTAAATGGGACAACAAAATCCCTGCAGATGTTGCAACATTTAATGATTCCCCAGCCCCATATTTGGGAATTGAAATGGTATCATTTAATAATGCCTTATTTTCTTTTGAAATACCGTTTCCTTCGTTCCCCAATACCAGAACCCATTTCTTTTTCTTCGATGGATTTTTCCAATCAATGTATGAAGTGCCAGAAGGACTGGATCCGATGAGCCAATAGTTTTCTTTAACAAATGTTTTTAATAAAGTGTTTTCCTGAAAATTCAGATGAAAATGTGCGCCCATTCCAGCACGAACTGATTTTGGGTTGAATGGATCAACACAATTTGGAGAAAGAGCCACGTTTTGGACTCCGAACCAGGACGCGCTCCGTAAAATTGTTCCCATATTCCCGGGATCAGAGATGGTATCTAGGAAGATAAAGGGTTGCTTTGTTTGGATAAAATTATTTTGTGGTTCTGGAAGCGAACAAACGCCTGCTATCCCGGGAGGATGTTCTGTGGTCGCAATTAATTTCATGATTCTATTATTAACAACCTTTATAGATATCTTCACCCTATCCAAGTCTTTCAATATGTGTTGGGATGAAGTAGAACACTTAAAGGCATCAGTGATAAAAACCGTTTTTAACGAGGTGTTTTCCTCAAGTGCAGCAGAAATAATTCGGGTTCCTTCTATTAAAAACTCGTTACCTAATTTCCTATATTTTTTATGTTTCAGAGACCTAAAGTATTTTATTTTAGATTTAGAAATCATTCTGAGTGTAACGTTTCTATATATGTAGTTGTCATTTTCTTTTTGATTTTAAGATTATTTTATAACGTATACTTCATTGTTAATCAAAGCAGTAAAGCCAGAACTTGAGTCCTCCTATTTCTGCATAAAACAGCTGTAGCAATGAACGCACACAAATAGGCTCTTCAAAACAGAGAGTGTGCACATCTTTATTATTTGTTGTTATATTTTTTATTATGTGGAAAATAAGCAAAAAAGTCATCCTGTTTTCACTTATTTATGGGGTTAAATTTTTCCTTTTATTTAGACACATTTTGAAACCGGTTACCTTAATTGTATTAGATGGAGTTGGGCATAATGAAAACCCCAAAGGAAACGCTGTTTTGTCAGCCCATACGCCTAATTTGGATTTTTATAAGAAAAATTATCCATGGACTCTGTTAGATGCCTCCGGGGAAGCTGTGGGGCTTCCGCCGGGATTTCAGGGTTCCAGCGAGGTTGGACACCTGAGCATGGGCGCAGGGAGAATCATTGTTCAGGAATTGAAGCGGATTAATGACAGGTTAGTGGATGGCAGTTTGTTTAAATCTACTGTGTGGAGCGATCTTATAGAGAACTGGGTGTCTAATCAGTCCCAGCTGCATTTTCTGGGGTTACTTCAGGATGAAGGTGTTCATTCACATCAGGATCATCTTTTTAAATTAATGCACCGTGCCAGGAGTGAATATCCAAACGGAAGAATCATAATACACCCTTTTTTGGATGGCAGGGACACGCCTCCTTGGAGTACTTTAGGATACTTTACTGCTCTTCGCAGGGAAATGAAAACAGTAGGAGTGTGTGAAATAGGTACGTTTATGGGGCGATATTATGGTATGGATCGCGCAAAAAACTGGAATGTGACAGATCAGGCATTTAATTGTATTGTGGAGGGTATGGGGATTCAAACAGCTGACCCAGAATTTTCAATTAAAGAATCATATGAACATG
>CAZOUJ010000035.1:9773-11965 GCA_964582955.1 uncultured bacterium | reverse complement strand
AAACGTTTGTTTGAATTCATCACTGATTTTTATAATTAAATCCAATAGGTTCTTTGAATTGGTTTTATCCAAATTCCCCGTTGGTTCATCAGCCAACACTAAAGCAGGTTCTTGGATGAGTGCTCTCATAATAGCAATTCGCTGTCTTTCCCCTCCAGATAATTGTTGAGGATAATGAGTCATTCTTTCAGTTAAATCCATAAATTCGAATAGTTTAAGTGCATGCGATTGTACATCTTGAGAAGTATTTCTAATCAACGATGGAATCAAAACATTTTCAAAAGCGGTAAATTCTGGTAATAAATGGTGAAACTGAAAGATAAAACCTAACTCCTTATTTCTCAAGTATGCTGTTTCTTTCTCTGATATTTTTGATACATCCTTTCCATTTATTTTGACAATACCAGAATCGGGTAAATCTAATGTCCCCAAAATATTTAACAAGGTTGATTTCCCTGAGCCTGATGAACCCATAATAGATACGATTTCCCCCGCCTTTAATTCCAAAGAGATATCTTTTAAAACTACAAGGGAATTTTCTCCATTAGAATAAGATTTGTTAATATGGCTGCACGACAAAATCATTTTTCAAGCTGAATTGCATTAATTGCGGTAATCATTACTGCTCGCCTGGAAGCGAGATAAGATGCACCAGCAACCAACACCAAGGCTGAAACAGGAACAAGTAAAAATTCAGTGAATGACAGTTTCATTGGAAGTGCTTCCATAAAGTAAATGTCTTCCGGCAGAGGCAGTAGATCCAAATTAGATTGCATCAAAACTAATAGTCCACCAAACATCGAACCTGTGATGCATCCTATGCACCCAAGTATTAAACCCTGATTGATGACAATACTCATAATCTTTTTCCTGGAATAACCCATCACTTGCAAAATTCCGAATGCCTTCCATTTTTGTCTGATGATTAAAACAAGATTTGAAATTAGATTAAAACAGGCAACCACAATGATCAATCCCAGAATTATGATTGCTCCTTTTTTCTCTAATTGCATCGCTTGGACTAATGCGGAATGATGATCTTTCCATGTCTCAACCATCCATTGTTCCCCAACTATCGATATAATTTCATTTTTTATTGTAAAAAGCGATGCTCCGTGATTAATTCGTATATCTATTCCGTTATACTCGTGTAAAGTAGAAAACAAATTTCTACCCATTTTCAACGGAATAAAAACCAACCGTTCATCATAATCCAGTACCTTGGAAGAAAAGATACCTCCTACGATCCCCTTCACCAGTAGAGGAAATCCGATTGGAAGTCTCATTGATTGAGGATTGGTTAAACTAATTTCATCTCCTAAACCTAATTGTAATTTTTCTGAGAGAGTTTTACCTATAAAAATCTGATTATTCTTTTCATCATGTATATCATCAAATTGAATCATATCCCCTAATGAATAAAATTGTGAAAGTGAATCCACCATCACGGCTTTTACACGAACTACAGCGGTTTCCATTTCTTTATTGATTGCAACTCCTTTTCCACTTAAAAATGGCATCAATTGATTTATTCCTTGCATATCTTTCAAATCATCCATTGATCTTTCAGAAATAATATTACCTCGAATCCGGATTTCTCCTTCAATACCAACGATTTTTTCTGTCACTTTTGACTCAAATCCATTTAAAACGGCTATCGATACTATCAATGCAAAACACCCAATAGCAATGCCTATTACTGCTACCCAGCCAGTATATTTACCTGCAAAATTATTTCCAGTACGTAAAAATCTCTTAGCTATAAATGTAGTGGGTTTCATTCGTATCTAACAGCTTCAGCAGGCTTGATTTTTCCTGCATAAGAGGTTGGTAAAACAGATGCCATTATACAAATCAATATACTCGAAAAGAAAATGAGAGAAAAATATTTCCAAGATATAATTACTGGGATTCTATCCATGAAGTACACATCTTCAGGTATGGAAATCAATTGATATTCTATTTGTAGCCAAATCAAGAGAATAGCTACAATCCCTCCCCCAAATGTACCAACTGTACCAATAATAGTACCATCAACCATAAAAATGGTTCTAATTTGTTTTCGTGTACATCCTAATGCTTTTAATAACAATTTCTCACCTAGTTTTGAACCAAATTCATACGCAATATAATAATTCGATAAAATATCATCAGATTTTTCTCACATTGAAATGGTTGATGGTAAAATTGCC
>CAZOUJ010000035.1:0-9763 GCA_964582955.1 uncultured bacterium | reverse complement strand
CCTAATGCTTTTAATAAACCAATTTCTTTTATTTTTTCTAAAATTATCATGGAAATAGCAGACACAATATTGATAATTCCAACTAGGGAAATCATGCTGAAAATGATCAAAATAGGCCACTGTTGAACAGACATCCACTGATAGAGGTTGCTGTGTTTCTCCTTCCAAGTTGTGATAAAATAAGGATAACCCAATATTTGAAATAAATCATCTGTTACACGATTAATAATTTTATTGTCATTTAAATGAATAGCTATTCCTGATATTTGTCCATCCATAGATAAAAATTCTTTGGAATCCTCCAATGAAGTATATACCATGGATCTATCATACTCGGTGATGCCTGACTGAAATAGTCCTCCTATAGTCATTTGTTTTATTTGTGCTCCATTCATTTTGGACGTGTACGTACCCATTTGTGTAAAAACAATTTTATCACCCACTGTAACATCTAGTTCATCAGCTAATCTTTTACCTAGTAAACAATGGTTATTATTTAATTTATGAGACCCAAATTGTACCAGTGTACCCATTTTATATGCAGCATCATTCTCAGGAATACCTTCTAAAAGAACACTCTGGATTTTTTGACCTTTGCGAACAATAACGGGTTTTCTTATATAAGAAACTGCTCTCAGATCAGTTGAATGAGAGTTCAAATAATGGTTTAAACTATCCTGATTTTCTGGAATTGAATACCCTAAAATATGTTGAATCTGAATATGCCCATCGAAGGATACTAATTTTTTTGATAAGGTCTTTTCAAATCCATTAAGGATGCTCATGGTTATGATAAGAGCAGCAATTCCAATTGCCAATCCAATTGCAGATAACAGACTCGCAAATGAGGTAAAACTTTTAGAAGTTGGTGACCGTAAATGGCGATAAGATACGGTACTGATAAATGACATATTTTTGTCTACTGTTATACAGATCTGAGGGTCGGGAACAGAATTACATCTTTTATCCAACGTTGTCCAGTCATAAGCATCACCAGACGATCAATCCCTATCCCGACACCTCCAGTGGGTGGCATTCCCGTTTCCATCGCTTCTAAAAACTGTTCATCAATTGGATGAGCCTCCTCATCTCCTTCCCGGAGCAATTTTGCCTGCATTTCAAATCGTTCCCGTTGGTCAATGGGGTCATTTAACTCCGTAAAAGAATTTGCAAATTCTGTCCCAGCAATGAATAATTCAAATCGTTCTACTAATTCCGAATTACCATTTCTGTGACCTTTTGCCAAGGGAGAAATTGCTTTAGGATAATCTGTAACGAAAGTTGGTTGAATTAAAGTCGGTTCAACAATATGTTTCATCAATTCATCCAGGAATTGTCCGTAGGTCGCATCTTTTTCCACGTCCAATCCATTTTTTTTACATAAATCGGATAAAGCCTGTTCATCCGAACTAGAAAGATCCACTCCAAATATATCATTCATCAATTTAAAAATGGGTTTTCGTAAAAATGGCTTTGAAAAATCAATATTCGCATCATTCCAGATGACTGTAGTGATATCCAAAGATTCTGCCACATGTTTCACCAATGCTTCCACATTTTCCATATTTTTTTCATAATCGGCATATGCCTCGTACCATTCAAGCATAGTGAACTCTGGGTTATGATTTCTATCAATCCCTTCATTTCGAAAATCCTTACTCATTTCATAGACTTTATCAAATCCGCCAATGATAAGTCGTTTTAAGTACAGTTCATCTGCTATGCGAAGATAAAATTGTTGGTCCAAAGCATTGTGATGAGTTGTAAACGGACGAGCATTCGCTCCTCCATACAGTGGTTGAAGAATAGGGGTCTCCACTTCTAAAAATCCCTGTTCATCCAAAAATTTTCTAATAGAACGAATGATTTTTGACCGTTGGATAAACACGTTCTTCACTTCAGGATTTACAATTAAATCCAAATGCCGCTGACGGTATCTCTGTTCCTTATCTGTAAAAGCATCAAATATTTCCCCATCTTTTTCTTTTACAATGGGCAAAGGCCTGATACTTTTTGACAATATTGTTATTGTTTCTCCATAAATAGAAACTTCTCCAGTTTTCGTTTTAAATACATATCCTTTTACACCGATAAAATCACCAATATCACATAATTTAAAATGAGTGTAATATTGTTCACCCACATCATCCCGGCGGATATAAAGTTGAATACGTCCCCCCTGATCCTGAATATGACAAAAACAGGCTTTCCCCATTTTTCTAATGGACATTATTCTTCCAGCTGCAGTGACTGTTTGATTTTCAAATTGTTCAAAATTATTTAGGATTTCGCTGCTTGTTCGTTCAGGTTTAAAAACATGAGGAAACGGATCTACACCATTTTGTCGAAGTTCCTCTAATTTTTGTTTTCGAAATTTTATGATTTGTTTAAGACCTGTTTTTTCTTCTGACATTATTAACTCATATGCTGCATTAAAAAGGTTTGAATAAATCGATCTATGTCACCATCCATTACAGCCCGAGTATTGGATGTTTCTTCCTTTGTACGATGGTCTTTCACCATATTGTACGGATGAAATACATAAGAACGTATTTGACTTCCCCAACCAATGTCTTTTTTCTCACTTGCTAATTTCTGGGCAGATTCCCTTTCTTTTTCCAATTCCAGCTGATAAAGTCGGGCCATCAAAACTATCATCGCCTGTGCTTTATTTTTATGTTGGGAGCGTTCATTTTGGCATTGTACCACTATTCCGGACGGAATATGGGTGATCCTGATTGCAGAATCTGTTTTATTCACATGCTGTCCTCCCGCGCCGCTGGCTCGATATGTATCAATTCGCAAATCATTGGAGTCTATTTCTATTTTAATTTCTTCTTCAAGCGATGGATACACAAACACACTTGCAAAAGACGTATGTCTTCTGTTGTTGGCATCAAATGGGGAGATTCGAACCAGACGATGAACGCCTGCTTCAGCTTTTAACTGACCATATGCATAATCTCCTTTAATCTCAATCGTCACATCCTTTATTCCAGCCTCTTCTCCTGCCTGGTAATCCAACAATTTTTGAGAAAATCCATTCCTTTCTATCCAGCGATTATACATACGGTAAAGCATGTTTGCCCAGTCCTGACTTTCTGTTCCTCCTGCACCGGGATGGATGGTCAAAATTGCATTTTCCACATCTTCAGGTTTACCTAAAATCAGTTTTAATTCCTGATCACGAATTAAACCGGAGAACTCATTTAGTTCCTTTTCAACTTCTTCAACCGTTGACTCGCCTTCATCGAGGAATTCAAACAACACACCAATGTCACCATGCATTTGATTCAGGGTGTCCCATTTCTGAATATCTTTTTCCAATATAGCTACTTGTTTTAGTGTGGAAGCTGCAGAGTTTTTGTCATTCCAAAAATCTTCAGCAAAAGTAAGTTTTTTAAATTCTATGAGTTTATTTTTCTTGGATTCAAGGTCAAAGATGCCTCCGCAGTTCAAGATATTTTGTCTCTGTTTCAGCAAAAGTTTCTTTTAATTGTTCAAGCATAACATGAAAATTTACAATAACAGGAATATGTCATAAGAATGGCAATTTAATTAATTAATATTTTCACAGGTTACACTATAAGTCTATCTGCAGTCTGAATAGAACCAAATCTCTATATAATTTACCCATTCTAATCAATAATATTGATTTCAATTCAATTGAATTCTGCATTTGCAATATAATGGTAAGAACTTGTGGTTATTCCATTACCCAGTATAAGAGGTTTGATTTTCCAATAATATTTCCTTGGATCTAGATATTCATCAGTGCCCTAATGTTCCACACACACTGAGCCATTTAGGGAATAGAAATAATTTATATTTTCACCATTTTTTTAAACTCTGGGCTCAAAAATAAACAGCTCCAGATACCTTGTCCAGGTTCATTCTCAACTTTTCCTGGATAATAAAAAAGTGGCTTGGTCATGAATCCAAACACTTTCCAAATGGACAGATAATATAAGTGTGCCAAGCTGATTCGACTTTATTTCAACACCAGTTGAAGATAAAAGAACTAGTGGAAATATAAGAAAAAGTGCAAAGGAATATTTGAAAATTGTATTATGTATAATCTCTTTTACCATGGAAGACAGAAAAATTAATCACCAGAAGAAATAAACATTTCTGAATTTAAATATCTTCGTAAGACCATTTCATCTATTCCGATATGAGGAAATCTTCCTTCTTCAGCAACAGATATTTTCCCGCTCTCTTCTGACACAACAATGACAATTGCATCTGTTTCCTCTGACAATCCCAAACCTGCTCTATGTCGGGTTCCCATATCTGGATTGATAGTTGTACTCTCACTGAGTGGTAAAATACATCCTGCAGATTCAATAATATCATTCTGGATGATAACAGCGCCGTCATGCAGTGCGGAAACAGGATTAAAGATACTCAATAACAGTGGTGTAGAAACATCGGCTTTCAAAGAAATTCCTGATTCTTTATAAGATCGCAAACCTGTCTCTTTTTGGATAACAATAAGTGCTCCCCACTTTTTTTCAATTAAATCATTAATAGTTTGAACCAGATTTTCAATGGTTTGAGATGTACCAACCCTGAAAATCCTTTGGAAAAAGCGATGTTGACCTATGTAAATTAATAATCGTCTAATTTCAGGTTGAAATAAGATTACAAATGCAACAACCCATACAGTTTGAAATCGATTTACTAACCAGGATGTAGCACGAAAACCAAACGCATTAAAAAGAAAAGAGGCAATAAGCAATATAATCAATCCTACCAACATCTGCCCTGCACGAGTTCCCTTGAAATACTGATAGACTGTGTAAAAAATCCAACTTACCAATAAAAGGTCAACAGCATCAACAAGAGTAACCGTCAAGAAACCGATTTTAAATAGCGTCATGTTTGAGTATCTGCTCCCATAATTTTATCTGTAATAATAACTGTCTGTTTTACTTCTTTTACATCATGAACACGAACAATAGACGCACCGTTTAGAATGCCAACTGATACTGCAGCTAAAGTTCCTTCCAATCTATTTTCAGAAGGGACGTCAAGAGTTAACCCAATAAATGATTTTCTGGAAGGCCCTATCAAAATTGGAAAACCCAATTTAGAAAATTCCTTTAACCGTCGGATTAAAATGAAATTATCGTTGAGTTGTTTTCCAAATCCTATTCCCGGATCAATAATAATCTGTTCTCTTTTAATTCCAAAGTCCAGTGTTTTTTTTATCTGGAAAGAAAAATATTCCAAAAGGTCTTTTATCAGATCGATATAGGTGGGATTCGTTTGCATATTCCGGGGTGTTCCTTTGATATGCATTAAAACAACAGGTACATCGAACTTCTTCACAATTTCTATCATCTTTGAATCAAAGGTCAAGCCACTGATATCATTGATAAAATCAGCACCAGCTAATAAAGCTCTTTCAGCAACTTCTGATTTATATGTATCTATAGAAATTGAAATATTTGAATATTTTCTGATTGCTTCAATGACTGGAATGGTACGATCTATCTCTTCTTTTAGAGATACCGGAACTGCACCAGGACGTGTAGATTCCCCGCCGATATCAATAATATCAGCACCATTTCTTTCCATATATTGTGCTTGGGATAATGCTTTGTCAGGATGAATAAACTTCCCTCCGTCACTGAATGAATCCGGTGTAACATTTAGAATACCCATTATAAGAGTATTCCGCTTGGTATGTTTCAACCATTGCCGGAATTGATTACCATCCATTCAATAAATGGTTGCGATTATAATTGCATATGACAGATATCAAGCTGGTGCAGTCTCGGGTTTTATAACGGGACGTGTTTTAGATCTTACCGGTGATTTAACATTCACCTTTTTTCTTTTTTTCTTAGGACTGGTTGTTCGACGCCTGATTACTTTTTTCCCATCTAAAATTCTATTTAAGTCCTTTTCATCTATCGTTTCATGTTCTAGCAACTCCCTTGAAATTCCATGTAAAATGGATTCATTTTCTTTTAGAATATCTTCTGCTGCTTTTTGTGCCTTTCTCACAAAACGTACTACCTCTTCATCGATCAGACGAGCTGTTTCTTCACTATAATCCCGATGAGTTTGAATTTCTCTCCCTAAAAAGATTTCTTCATTTTTTTTCCCAAATGTCATGGGACCCAAAACATCACTCATACCCCATGCACAAACCATTTTTCGGGAAATTTTAGTTGCTTGTTCTAAATCATTTCCTGCACCGGTTGTCATTTCTTTAAACACCAGCTCTTCAGCAGCTCTTCCACCCATCATTATGCTTAATCTTCCCTCAATATATTTTCGAGTGTAACCATGTTTTTCATCCAAGGGCAGTTGCATGGTCAATCCAAGAGCTCTGCCCCGGGGAATAATGGTTACTTTATGTACTGGATCTGCACCCTCTGTCTTGAGAGCAACCAAGGCATGACCGGCTTCGTGATAGGCTGTTACTTTTTTCTCCTCTTCAGAAAGAATCATGCTCTTTCGCTGAACACCCATCATAACTTTATCAATAGCATCTTCAAAATCATCCATGTCAACTACTCGTTTTCTTTTACGGGCTGCTAATAATGCTGCTTCATTCACAATATTTGCTAAATCAGCACCAACCATACCTGGAGTACCCTTTGCGATGGTTTCTAAATTAACTTTTCTTTTATTCAATAATATATTTTTTGCATGTACTTTTAAAATTCCTAACCTCCCTCTAACATCAGGAGCATCAACCACTATTTGACGATCAAATCTTCCCGGTCTCAAGAGAGCGGAATCCAATACATCCGGGCGGTTTGTAGCAGACATTACAATAATATTCGCATGGGTTTCAAAACCATCCAATTCAACTAGTAATTGATTCAAGGTCTGCTCTCTTTCATCGTGTCCGCCACCTAAACCAGCTCCTCGTTGTCTCCCAACAGCATCCAGTTCATCAATAAAAATAATACATGGAGACTCCTTTTTACCCTGTTCAAACAAATCTCTTACTCTGGACGCACCCACACCGACAAACATTTCCACAAAATCTGCTCCGCTCAGGCTAAAAAACGGAACATTTGCCTGGCCTGCAACTGCACGAGCTAATAATGTTTTACCAGTACCCGGAGGACCAACAAGAAGGACTCCTTTTGGAATTTTTGCTCCTAGTTTCCGAAATCGTTTCGGGTATTTTAAAAATTCAATGACCTCTTTCAATTCTTCTTTGGCTTCCACACATCCAGCAACATCATTAAAGGTGACCTTGTCCAAATTATTATCCCAAATTTTTGCCCTACTTTTACCAAAATTAAAAACATTACTCATGCCACTTGCACCCCCCTGCATACGTCGCATAATAAAAATCCAAAAAGCTATTAACAAAAGCCAGGGAAGCATGCTCAACATATAGCCCGTCCAATCAATACTTTTTTCTTTAAAACTGTAATCTACTCCATATTCTTCCCATTCATCCATCACATCCTGATCTATGAAAGGAAGAACAACTTGAAAATGACTTATATTATCATTAGTCCCAATGTCTGTAATTATTGATTGAGGGGTTTTTAAGATCCCACGAAATTTATTATCCACAAAGGTTCCTTCTGCAATTTGACGATTGTGTAAAAAATCTCTATATTGAGAATATTGTAATACGGGTTCCTTTTTAGCATTGTCTGTAAACATAGTAGATAAATAAATTGCTACCGAAATAATCATAATCCAAATAAGTGAGGTTTTACCAGCTTGTTTCCATTGAAATCTTTGCTGAGTATCGTTATCAGATTTTTTTGTAGAATTTTTACTATCTTGTTTAATCTTATTTTCCATTTTATAATATTTTTACCTTGTCATTATTCATTTTCTAATCGATAAATTTCGGGAAGATGACGAAGTTTTTGATTTATATCCAATCCATAACCTACAACATAATTACTGGGAATTTCAAAACCTACAAAATCTATTGAGAAATCCAATTTTGCGACTTCTGGTTTAAACAATAACGAGACTGTTGTAACTGATTTGGGTTTGGCACCTTCCAATCTATTTTTTAAAAAACTAATTGTTAATCCAGAATCTATGATATCTTCAACTATTATCACATGCCTTCCTGTAATATCAGCAGAAATATCTTTCAGAAGATGTACTGTCCCTGTCGAAAGTGTCTTTTCATAACTGGAAAGTTTTATGAAATCCATTTCACAGTCAATAGTTAATTCTCTTAACAAATCTGCTAAAAAAACAAAGCTTCCATTTAGTACACCAATAAAAATTGGGATTTCATTCCGAAATTTATTAGATAATTCAGTTCCCAGTGCTTTGACCCTATCTCTAATTTGTTCCTGCGTAAAAATGGAAACCAGATTATATCCGTACATATTTTTCATTAGTGCAATTTTAATGATATTTTTGCATATTTCGTTGTATTGGGAGTCACTTTTACCCAATCACTGATTCGATGTCCGCATACCCAGACTATATTTTCACCTGCAGTCAACACCATTTGTTTATTTTTTTTATGTAGATTTACTTTCTCATCAATAAGAAAATCACTCACTTTTTTCCATCCCATCATTCCCAAAGGTTGAAACCGATCTCCATTTTTCCAATGTCTTAAAAATAATTTTTTGTTTTGGATCACCCCACCATCAATGACTTCGCTATTCCGACTTTCATTTATGACTTCTGAAGCAGTGGATATCCATTCCCAATTAAACACATGTTTTCCGCACAACGTGTTACAATCAGGAATTATTTCATATATCTCATTTGTTATTGTTTTATTTTTAAAAATAATCCATTCTTTTCGATTATTTAAAATGTCCCATTCTGAATCATTTGAAAATACATCACCAGTCTTCGAATTCTCAAGAAACAATTTTAAAGAATACCAGTTATGTTTTCTCCATTGAACTTTATCTGAATCCATAGATATTTTTATCAACTCAAGTTGGATGTAAATGGGAAGATGGTTCATTTCATTTTTCGTCAGGATCCGTTCTTCTTCACCATTAAAATGGACAAGTCTTTTATAAAAATAATCTACAGTGAATGTAGCCGCATCAACAAGCTCTGTGATATGACTGCTTGTCCTCATGATACCCTTTTCCACATGACTATCCTTCCGAATCCACGGAGCCAGGATATTATGCCTGATGAAATTTCTTGGTATGGATATATCTGAATTCGTTTCATCTTCAACAAAAGTTAAAGTGTGTTGTTGAGCATAATCCATTATTTCTTGTTTCGTAAAATAAAGTAATGGTCTTCGAACCAAATCGACCTTGGGATGAACTCCCCTTAACCCTTTTCCACCACTGCCCTGTGCTAAGCGCATTAAGATTGTTTCTGCCTGATCAGTTTTATGATGAGCAGTAAGAATAAAATCTCCCCTCTTCTTCATTCGAATTTTTTCAAGTGCTTCATATCGATGTTTACGTGCCCATGATTCCAAACTTTCATTTGAATTTTTTGTTTGGGGATCCAAATGGATAACCTCACATGGAATATTCCATTTCTGAGACAGATGCTGAACAAATTTCATATCCTCATCTGCATTTTCTCTTAATCCATGATTTACATGAGCCAATGTTAATTGGTAATTAAATTGATCAAGGATATTTAACAAAACATGAGTTAGTACAACAGAATCCATTCCGCCTGAAATGGCGACAACCAAATGTGATCCTTCTGGTATCAAGTTCTGGATTTCAATTTTATTTTTGAATTGCTCTTCTATAATATTCATTTCACTTGAATTGAAAAAATTGATTTAATTTTTAAACGAATCTAAAAATGGATT
>CAZOUJ010000034.1:12069-12348 GCA_964582955.1 uncultured bacterium | reverse complement strand
TCAATCCTATTTCTGGCAGTGTGGGTACCGACCTGTTCAAATATATCAAGAGCCAGTCGATTTGCTCTATCACCAATACAATGGATTGCAACCTGAAATCCTGCTGCATTGAATTGCCTTACTTTTTCAGTTATATTGTTTTCATCCGTTAATTTTAGTCCCATATTTCCAGGGTCATCTGCATATGTTTTTAAAAGGGCGGCACCCCGTGAACCCATGGCACCATCTAAATATATTTTTACAGTACGAACGGATAGAAATTTGTCAGCAATATCCTGA